>NZ_DBMAHT010000006.1:33341-55241 GCF_057866825.1 Mailhella sp. | reverse complement strand
TGCAAGGCAGAGAGACACGCGAGGGCATCTCTCAGGAAAGGGCGATCCCGAAAGTGGCGGCGTTTGAAAAACACGCGAGAGCAACTTCCCGGCGATGCTTCCGGTCGCTTCTTCCCGGATTTTCCTCCACCCCGACGAACGACCTCCCCAAAAAGCGCCGCCTCCGCGAAAACGCCCTGCCGTTGCGCGCCGCACAGTCTCCGAAAAGGCCGCCTTGTCCCGGAGCAAAACACGGGAACAAGCCCGCAGCCCTTGCCCTGCAACGACATTCCCGAAGGCGTCGACAGAAAAACGTCCGCCTTGACGGCGCGGGGAAGCCCCGGCTATAACGAGAGAATAATCTGTGTACCCTGCGCATCCGCGCTCCTTCAACAAAGGATTCACGCCATGGCTTTTCATATCGTCGATCATCCTCTCATCCGGCACAAGCTCGGCTTGCTCCGTAAGGAAAGCACGTCCACCAGCGAATTCCGCATGCTCTCCAAGGAAGTGGCCCGCCTTCTCACCTACGAGGCCACGAAAAACCTCCCCACGGAAAAGAAGACGGTCAAAGGCTGGGCCGGACAGGTCGAAGTCGATTACCTCGCCGGCAAGATGATCACCATCGTGCCCATTCTCCGCGCAGGACTCGGCCTCATGGACGGCGTGCTCGACATGGTTCCCGGCGCGAAGATCAGCGTGCTCGGCATGTACCGCAACGAAGAAACCCTGGAACCCGTGGAATACTACAAGAAGCTGGCCCGCCGCATCGATCAGCGCGTGGCCATCATTCTTGATCCCATGCTGGCCACCGGCGGCTCGCTCATCGCCGCCATCGACGTGCTCAAGAAGGAAGGCTGCAAGCATATCTGCTCCCTCAACCTCGTGGCCGCTCCCGAAGGCGTGAAGGCCGTGCTCGACAAGCATCCCGACGTGGAAATCTACGCCGCCGCCCTCGACGATCACCTCAACGAAGACGGCTACATCATTCCCGGTCTCGGCGACGCCGGCGACCGCATCTTCGGCACGAAGTAGCGCCGTTTTACGCCGACGATTTTCTCATCGTCCGCTCGTCAGGCCCGAAGGGTTCGCCCTCCGGGCCTTTTTTCGGTGCGGCAAACAACACTCCGCCGCGCCGACTCCGACAGGTGTCCGATGTCATCAACTCCCCGACGGCGGCGCACGGGAACCCGCCGTTTCCAGCGGCCCCACCTCGTTTTCCGGGAGCAAGCCTCCGCGCCGCTGCGGAAAAAGCGTTTTCCCTGCGGTTATTCCCGGCGCAGAACAGCCCCGCAACCTGCGCACGCCTCGAGCGAGCCCGACCTTTTCTGCGCCCGCACGCTTCGGCCATCCCCAAAACGCGCCGTTTCTGCATCGGCGTGAGGCGACCGCCCGTCGCCGCGCCCGCGGTTGACGCGCGCGCCCCTGAAAACTACAAAGAAGTCACGGCGTCCGAAATGTTCGGGAAGCGCCCGACGTTCGCGCGAGCCGCGTCCGCCGACCGCATCCTTCGCCCGGCGGACGGAAGTCTCATTCCACAGGCAGGTCAGTATGGCACGTTATTCTTCCAAAATAAGCAACAAGCACATGGTGGCCGTGCGCTTCAGCTCCCTGGGCGACGTGGCGCTCACCACGGGCGTTCTCCTCGACTGGCACGAAAAGCACGGAACCATGTTCACCGTCATCACCAAAGAAGCCTTCGAGCCGCTGTTCGATCACAATCCCGCCGTGCTCAACGTCATCGGCTTTGACGACAACGATCTGCACGGGCAGACGCAGGCCGTCATCTTCCGCGGCATCATGGAAAAATATCGCGACTCCCCGCTGCTTGACCTGCATCGCAATCTGCGTTCCGCCATGCT
This sequence comes from Mailhella sp., assembly GCF_057866825.1. NCBI lineage: Bacteria > Pseudomonadati > Thermodesulfobacteriota > Desulfovibrionia > Desulfovibrionales > Desulfovibrionaceae > Mailhella > Mailhella sp. The sequence goes on along the minus strand of NZ_DBMAHT010000006.1, from coordinate 53,400 downwards.
GGCGCGCATCTGGCGCGACGCCATCATCTGCTACAACAAGATGGCGCTGGCCCGCCGCATCTTTCTGTGGAGCAAGGGGCGCTTCTTCGGCGAAGAGCTGCGCCGCTACAACGTGCCCCAGCGCTACGCCATCGGCCTGTACGACAAGGAGAACGTGCCCTCCGCCGCGGAACTCCGTCCCCGCATCTTTCTTACGCAGGACGAAGTCACCCATGCCGAAGAACTGCTTGCCCCCCTTCAGGCCGAAGGCGCGCCCATCGTGGCGCTGCACCCCTTTGCCACCCACGAGGCCAAAACCTGGCCCATGGAGACCTGGCTGCGCTTTGCCGCGCTGCTCCGCAACGAGGGCATCAGTTACTTCTGGGTCGGGCAGGGCGACGACATGCCCGAAGAAGAACATCCCCGCAGCTTCGTCAACAAGACCGGCCTGCGCGAGCTGTTCGCGCTGACCTCCGTTGCCGACGTGCTCGTGACCGGCGATTCCGGCCCCATGCACCTGGCCACCGCCGTGGGCACGCCCGCGCTCGCCATGTTCGGCCCCACCTGCAAGGAATGGGGCTTCTTCCCTTCCGGCGAGCACGACCGCGTGGTGCAGCTCGACATGCCCTGCCGCCCCTGCTCCCTGCACGGCTCCGGCACCTGCCCCCGAGGCAACGCCTGCATCACGGGCATTACGCCGGAACGCATGCTCGAAGAACTGAAAACCATGCTCGCCTAGCGTCTTTCCTGCTCCGGGCGGAAACCGGGCCCCCCGTCCAACGCGCCGGATTCGTGTTTCCCGCGCGGCGGAAACCGGAAAGCCTTTGCAGGAACATGGGCAACTCGTTGTGCCCTTTCTGCGCTGGCGGGAAAGACACGACTCCGCGGAGGGCGTCGTGAAGCGCGGCAGATCTTCCTCCGCGCGGGCGGAAAAGGCGCTTCCGCCGACGGGTACGCCGTCGACCTCTGAAACCTTTTCTCCGCGCGTGCGGCAGTGGTCGCCGTGCCCGACAAAGCTGAAAAATTCCAGAGAAGAAAACTGGCACCGGAAGCGGTCGGCGCTTTCTGCCCGCGGGCGCAGGAGCCTGCGCGGCGATGCGGCCTTCGGATGTTCCTGCGGCGGGCGTAAAAAGCCTGCGCCGCACGTTTCGGAGAGCCTCGGCGCTCTCCTGCCCGGAAGGACCAAAGTCCGGCGGCGCAGCTTACGGCATGCCCGCTTCCGCATGCGGAGGCAAAGACGTCCGCTCCGGCCTTTCTCCTTGCGGGGCCCGGCCCTTCGGCACGGAGGACACGCTCGACGCAAGACTCGGCGGCCCGCCGCTCTCCTTCGGGCGGAGGAAAAAGACTGTCATCTCCCGCACTTGCCGAATTTGTCGAGTCAAAGACGGAACCATGTGATTTTTATATCATTTCTTCAAAGAAAAGATTCTCGTCGGTTGACCTGCCCCTTCTCTGATGTTAGAGTCGGATATAAAGTAATATCAGAAGAAGCTCATGCCTCAGCGCATGACTTGTTCCCTTATCGGCAAAAGCCGCGACCTTCCCGCCGCCATGGAAGCCTTCGCGGAAAAATCCTGTCTATCAGCGCCAGGAGGGCCTTATGCAAATCTCCATTGGTCTGGGGAAAGAAGGCGCGGAAGAACGCCTTGAAAAACGGGGCGTGTCGCGCCGCGAGTTTCTGAAATTCTGTTCCACTGTGGCTGTGGCCATGGGCCTGGGTCCCGCGTTTGCTCCCACCATGGCAAAGGCTCTCACGTCTGCCGCGCGTCCTGCCGTCATCTACCTGCACGACGCGGAATGCACCGGATGCACGGAAGCGCTGCTGCGTTCGAGCAAGCCGTTCATTGACGAGCTCATTCTCGACACCATTTCCCTCGACTATCAGGAAACCATCATGGCCGCCGCCGGCGAAGCCGCGGAAGACGCTCTGCACCTGGCCATGAAGAATCCCAACGGCTACGTGTGCATCGTGGAAGGCGCCATTCCCACCGCCATGGACGGCCTCTACGGCACCATCGGCGGCAGAACCATGTACGCCATCAACAAGGAAGTGCTGCCCGGCGCCAAGGCCGTCATCTCCTACGGCACCTGCGCCTGCTTCGGCGGCATTCCTTCCGCCGCGCCCAATCCTTCCGGCTGCAAGGGCGTGAACGACTGCTTCGCCGATCTCGGCGTCAAGGCCGTCAACGTTCCCGGCTGCCCGCCCAATCCCCTGAATCTCATCGGCACCATCGCCGCCGTGCTCTCCGGCGTCAAGCTGGAACTCGACGCCCTCAATCGTCCTCTGGCGTTCTACGGCCACACCGTTCACGAACTGTGCGAACGTCTGCCCCACTTTGAAGCCGGAGAATTCGCTCCTTCCTTCGACTCCGAGGAAGCCCGCAAGGGCTGGTGCCTCTACAAGCTCGGCTGCAAGGGCCCGGTGACCTACAACAACTGCCCCAAGGCCCTGTTCAACGACGTGAACTGGCCCGTCGCCGCCGGACATCCCTGCATAGGCTGTTCCGAACCGAACTTCTGGGACAAGCTGACCCCCTTCTATGAAAACTAGCGAGTAATGCCACCATGAGCGAAGCAAAAACCACTCCCCAGAGTTCCTATACCGGGCCCATCGTGGTGGACCCGCTTACCCGTATCGAGGGCCATCTCCGCATCGAGGTGGAAGTCGAAAACGGACGCGTCAAAGACGCCAGAAGCTGCTCCACCCTGTTCCGCGGGCTGGAAACCATCCTCAAGGGCCGCGATCCGCGCGATGCCCAGTTCTTCTCCGGCCGCACCTGCGGCGTGTGCACCTACACGCACTCCCTGGCGTCCACCCGTGCTCTCGAAGACGCCATGAAGATCGAGATTCCCGTCAATGCCACGCTGATCCGCAATCTCGTGCTCGGCATGCAGAACCTGCATGACCACGTGGTGCACTTCTATCACCTGCACGCCCTTGACTTCGTGGACGTGGCCGCCGCCCTCAAGGCCGATCCGGCCAAGGCCGCCAAGCTCAACGCCTCCATTTCGCCCCGCCCCACCAGCGAGGACGAACTGCGCGCCGTGCAGGCCAAGGTGAAGGCCCTCGTGGAAAGCGGCCAGCTCGGCCCCTTCACCAACGCCTACTTCCTCGGCGGACATCCTTCCTACTATCTGGACCCCGAAGCCAACCTCGTGGCCACGGCCCACTATCTGGAAGCCCTGCGCGTTCAGGTGGAAATCGCCCGCGCCACGGCCGTGTTCGGCGCCAAGAATCCGCATCCGCAGTTCCTCATCGCGGGCGGCGTCACCTGCTACAACGCCCTGCGTCCCGACACCATCGCCCAGTTCAAGGCCCTGTATCAGAAGGCCCGCGCCTTCGTGGAACAGGTGTACATTCCCGATCTGCTGCTCGTGGCCGGAGCCTACAAGGACTGGGCCGCCATCGGCGGCGGCGTTTCCGACTACATGGACTTCGGCGAATTCCCGGGCAAGGAACGCGATCTCACCACCCGCTGGCTCAAGCCCGGCGTCATCTACAACCGCGACCTCAGCACGGTGCTGCCCTTCGATCCCTCGAAGATTTCCGAGCACGTGCGTCACAGCTGGTTTGAAGGCGACGAGGCCCGCGCTCCCTATCAGGGCGTGACCGATCCCCGCTTCACCCGCATCGGCGACCCCGACCGCTACTCCTGGATGAAGGCCCCGCGCTATGACGGCCATGCCATTGAAACCGGTCCTCTTGCGCAGATGCTCATTTCCTATGCTCAGGGCGACAAGCTCGTCACCGACACCGTGAACACGGTGCTGAAGGCCCTGAACGTCGGTCCCGAAGCCCTGTTCTCCACCCTCGGCCGCACCGCCGCCCGCGGCGTGGAAGCCGTGGTGGTGGCCAACGGCGTCGGTGAATGGCTCCAGCAGCTTGAAGACAACATCGCCAAGGGCGACAACAAGATCTGCATCAACACCGAAGTGCCCAAGAACGCCGAAGGCGTGGGCTTCGTTCACGCGCCCCGCGGCGGCCTGTCGCACTGGATGGTCATCGAAAACGGCAAGATCGCCAACTTCCAGATGGTGGTGCCCTCCACCTGGAACCTCGGACCGCGCTGCGCCGAAGGCAAGCTCTCCGCTGTGGAAGCCGCCCTCGTCGGCACGCCCGTGGCCGATCCCAAGCGCCCCGTGGAAATCCTGCGCACCGTGCATTCCTTCGATCCGTGCATCGCCTGCGGCGTTCACGTCATCGACGGCCGCACCAATCAGGGTTACGACTTCAAGGTTCTGTAATCCGTCATGACGACAAGGGGGGAGGACGTCCGATCCTCCCCCTTTTTTCATGGTCGAGCATGGACGCCGCACACGTCCGCACCGAAAGCAACGCTCGTCGCTCCCTTCCCTGCGTTTGTCGCACAGCTCCGCACGAGCGATTGGCACTTCGGCGCTCTCGACATGGCAGAGCGGGCCGCTGACCGGCGCTGCCGGAGGCAAAGGGTATGGCTTCGCCGGGCAAGCCCCGCGGGACAACGTGTGCCCGAGCGAGGGCAAAAGCCTGCGCGGCGGCGACTTTTTCCCCCGGCCTCCGGGTGCGATTGATGACCGGCCCGCCTCTGCGCGGCGAAACCCGACAGAGGAAAGCTTGCCGCGCTTGGTTTGGGCATGTCCCGCGCCGGGCGACGAGCCTTTCCAGCGCTCCGCCCCGGGAGTGAAGACCGCGCCGGACGCAGATGCAGCGTGCAACGCTCCAGCATGCCGGGGCTCAGAACATGACATCGCCCTGCCGCCGCAGGCCGCGCCTTCCCCGACGCTTCCGCGGCAGGCGCGGACGATAAAAAAAACTGTTTGGCGATTTCTCAGGCATTCCGCGTCAGCACGCCTCTTTCCGCATTTTCTTGCGAACACCATTCCGGGATACACGCGCCGCGACGGCCCGCCGACTTTCCCGCCACCTTTCCCTATTTTTGAGATCACCATGGACCGCATTCTCATTCTTGGCGTAGGCAACATTCTTTTCACCGACGAAGGCATCGGCGTGCGCGCGCTCGAATGGCTGCAGGAACACTACGTCTTTCCCGAAAACGTCACGCTTGTGGACGGCGGCACGCTGGGCATGGGGCTCATGGACGCCCTTCTGCAATGCGACCGCGTCTATGTGCTCGACGCCGTGCTCGGCGGCGACGCGCCCGGCAGCATCTACCGCCTCACGGACAACGATCTGCGCAAAAGCATGAGCTTCCGCGACTCGCTGCATCAGACCGACCTCGTGGACACACTCATTTACTGCGACATTCTCGGTCATCGCCCGGAAGGCGTGGTGTTCGGCATGGAACCCTCCGACTACAACACCATGGAGCTGGGGCTCTCCCCCGTGTGCCGCGACGCCGTGCCCGCGCTGGCGCAGAAGCTCGTGGACGAACTGCGCGAACTGGGCATTGCCGTCAGCGACCGCTGAGACGTCATCACGAAACATTCTTCGCGGAGAATGCGCTGATGCTGCGGCGCTGCGCAGGCAGGGCGACCGCCGTGCGCTCGCTCTTCCGCCGTGCACTCGCCTTCGCCTGTTCTCTCCGGCGTTTCCCCGCCGACTCCGCCGAAGTCTGCCGAGGATTTTGCCCGTAACACGCAGCACGGCGGGCAACGGCTCTTCAGCGCAACGCTGCAATGCTTCACTTGCGCCCGCGCGCAACTCCCCGCAAGCCTTGCCGACAACGGCTGTCCGACGCTCCCCGCGGCCCTGGCAAGACGTTCAAAGCCAGGCGACCTCGCTCCCACGGCAGCCAGGCCCGCCGCTTCGCCCTTCAAAAGGCTGACTATTCCGGAAACGCCTATCCGCAGCCGCGCGGCGTTCAGTCCTGAGCGATCCTGCGCACTCAACGCCCGCAACATGCCGGAACACTTCCCCAAAAAACATTGCCACGCTGCGGCGGAGCGTTGCGCCGCTCGAAAAGCGCTCTTCTTTCCGCCATCTCCGAAAAATTTTTGCGTCGAACGCGCCCGGCTGCCGCATGCTCTTCCGCCAAACTGTCGGCAGTCCTGATTTAACGCCTCTCTCGGGCGCTGTGATGCTCTTTTCTTCAAATCCTAGGGGATTGCTCGGAATTGTCCTTTTCCGCAGCCGACGGCGCGCACACGCCTCGCTTCCGCCCTGCCGCATGGCCCCCGTTCCGCGTGACCGGACGATCGGGCGCAACTCTCAGGGGAGCGTCATGCGCCCGTCCTTTCCCGACCAGGTCACGGTGAAGCCGCCGAGCATTGTGGTGCTGTACAGAGGAATCAGCCGCCGGGCCATCTCCGCGCGCACCCTGCGTCCGGGGAATCCGTAATGGTTGAACGCCGCCGCCGAAGCCGCGGCCGCTTCCGGCGACACGGCATCGTAAAACTTCCGCTGAAAGCTCGACGCTGCGCCATGATGCGGCAGCACAAGCAGTCCGGCCCGCAGATCCTGTCCGCTCTCTGCAAGACGCCGCAGCGCCGGAGCCGTCATGTCGCCGCACAGGATGGCCAGAGGCACCTCGTCGCGAATCACGCGAAACGAGAGCGACGCGGCGTTGGACGAAATTTTTCTGCCCGGCCGGGGCTCTGTTTCCGCCTTGTCCGGCCAGACCATTTCCAGCCGTATGCCTTCGGCAAGCTCCATCACGTCGCCGCGGCCCAGAATTCGCTCGGGAATGCCCCGCCGCGCCGCTATCTCGCGCAGCGCCCTGCCGTCGGCGGAGTCGTCCCGCGCGGACAGCGCCGACCAGCAGAGGCTTCCCACCTCGAAATGCTCCAGTATCCAGCGAAGACCGCGCGCATGATCCATGTCCGTGTGACTCACGATGACCGCGTCAAGGCGCGGCATGCGTCCGTATGTCAGGGCCGGAGCAAGTATGCTGCGCCCGCAGTCGAACGTCGGCGAGGCACTGCCGCCGCCGTCCACAAGCACGCGTCCGCCGGGGTAACTCAGAAGCACCGCCTGCCCCTGGCCCACGTCGAACACGGTCAGCGCCACTTCCCGCTCCCGCGCCGCCCGCCAGTCGTCGAGCCAGACGGGCATCTGACCTGCCGGCATCATCAGAAGCCCGAGGCACAGCAGTCTGCGAGCCGCCTCTCCCGACGGAAGGCCGTTCAGCTTCCGGCCGAGCATCAGCATGCCGCCCGTCAGCGCCGCTCCGTAGCCGAGCGCACTCAAGGACAGGGGGCGCATAAACTGCACGAGCGGCAGGGCTCCGACTTCGGCCATGCGCTCCAGAATATGGAGCATGATGTCGGCAGGGAACGTTGCCGCGGCGAAAAGCAGCGTCGAGCAGCTCTGCGGCCCCAGGCACGCCAGAAGCAGCATGCCGAGCGCCGCCGCAGGAAGCGTGACGAAGGTGAGCGGCGGCAGCCAGATAAGATTCATCCAGACCTGCACGCTCGTCGCCCCGAACACGGAAACGATCACGGGCAGCACGGCCAGCTGCGCAGCGAGCGAAAGAATGAGCATGGTGCCGCTCCAGCGTATGGCCGCATGCATGGCGCGACGAAACCGGGAGCGGGAATCGCCGCCCGGGCGGCGGGCAGGGGGAAAACGCCTGCGCAGGGCCGAAACCAGGGGCATGGAAAGCAGTATGCCCGCCACGGCCAGCACGGAAAGCTGTGCGGAAAGATCGAAAGCCGAGAGCGGCCAGCCGAGAAAGAGCAGAAGGCACGCGGCAAACAAAGCGTCCAGCGGAGCCGTGCTGCGGCGCAGGCACAGGTACACGGAACCGGCCAGCATCATGCACGCCGCGCGGATGAGGGAAAACGGCGCGCCGCCGAGAAAAAGATAAGCCAGAGCAAAGGGAACGCCCGCCGAAACTACGAGCACGCGCCGCGGCATCACGAGGAACAGCCTGCGAAATGCCCGCGACGCAAGAAAAATCAGCGCCGCGCCCGCCATGGCCGCAAGCGCCAGATGCTGCCCGGAAAGAGCCAGCGAATGCACAAGGCCCGCCCGGTTGAAAAGATCCACGGTGTGCGGACTGAGAAAGGAACGGTCGCCGAAAAGCAGCGCCGGCAGCATGGCCCTGCCCTGCGGCAGAACTTCCTCCGCCCGCGAGTCTGACGCCCGCCCGCCGCCGAAATTCCCGCCCGCGGACTCGTCGAAAAGTTCTGCGGAGAGCGCCTTTCGCCAGCTCTCCCGCAAAAGCTGCGCCCGGTACGCCAGGCCTTCGCCCTCGGCAAGCTCCAGATACAGCGGCCCCGCGGCAGTTCTGTTCAGGCGCGCATTATGCCAGACGTCGCGATCCGCCCAGTACCTGCCGAGATCGGAAACGCCGGGGTTCACGCTGCCCACGGTCGGATACAGGCGCAGGAGGGCCCGCAGCGTTTCTCCGGCCACCGGTCTGCCCGCGTGCGCCATGTCCCGCTTTTGCAGCGTCAGGCTCACGAGTCCCGGCACGGGAGAGGCGTCGTCCTCCACGATGCGGCCGGGATACCCCTTTCTGCCGCCGGAAAGTTCGGGGCCTATCTTTCTGTCCAGTGCCTTGCGCACCCGCGCTTTTGTCTCTTCCGCAAGCGGCGGCATGCCTTCCATCGGACGCACCTCTTCCAGCAGCACGCGCACGCGGCCTCCGGGAAGACCGGTCACGGACGCCACGCGTCCCTCGACAAGCACGCTTTTGCGCGGCACCGACGCCCACGAGGGACAATCCGGAGCATCCGGCGAAGCAAGAAAGGTCAGCCCCAGGCCGAGCAGGAAAAACACGGCCGCCGTCAACGCCCGACGCGCGCCCGCGAACCGCGGAACCATAATCACAAGAGCGAACAGCCCGACGCCGAGCACCGCATCGCGAAGCGACACGGAACCGGCCAGCACGGCAAGAAGAAGCCGCTGGCGGAAAAGAAGCGACGGAAGTTCGCCCGGCATGGCGCGATCCGAAAATTCCGGCGCGGCGTTTTCCGCGCCTGTCCTCTGTTGCAAACAAGGCGCGCCGACTCCGCCGAAACACTCCGACGGCGGCGCGCCTTCCCTTTCCGAAAAGAACAAAAGTCTAGTCGGGATCCTTCACCCGGCGGATGTTGGCTCCCACGGCCGAGAGCTTGTCCGCCAGATGCTCATAGCCTCTGTCCACGTGATAGATGCGCTGCACGCGGGTTTCCCCTTCCGCCGCAAGACCGGCCAGCACCAGCGCCGCGCCCGCGCGAAGATCCGAGGCCATGACCGGCGCGCCGGTCAGTCTGCGGCCGCCGCGCACCAGCGCCGAAGAGCCCGTCACGTGAATGTCCGCGCCCATGCGCACCAGTTCCTGCACGTGCATGAAGCGGTTCTCGAAAATGTTCTCTTCCACGAGGCCCGAGCCCTGCGCGCAGCACAAAAGCACCATGAACTGCGCCTGCATGTCCGTGGGGAATCCCGGGTGCGGCCGGGTGCTCACGTCCACACCCGTAAGGCCGCCCTCGCCCACGCGGGCCAGCACGCCTTCCGGCGTTTCCTCAATGACCATGCCCGCCGCGCGCAGCTTGTCCACTACGGCGGCCATGTCGCCGATGGGACAGTTTTTCAGCAGAAGCTCGCCGCCGGTCACGCCCGCGGCAATGAGAAAGGTGCCCGCTTCAATGCGGTCGGGCATGATGGCGTAGGTGCAGCCGTGCAGACGCTCCACACCCTGCACGCGGATCATGGTGCTGCCGTGCCCCTCGATGCGCGCGCCGCAGCGGATGAGAAAGTTGGCAAGATCCACGATTTCCGGCTCGCGCGCCACGTTTTCCAGCACCGTTTCGCCCTTGGCGAGGCAGGCGGCCATGAGCACATTTTCCGTGCCGCCCACGGTGGGGAAGTCGAAACGAATGTGCGCGCCCTTCAGTCCGTCGGGGCAGCGGCCGTGAATGTAGCCGCTTTCCAGATCGAACACCGCGCCCATCTTCTCAAGCGCGGAGAGGTGCTGATCCACGGGACGCGCGCCGATGGCGCAGCCGCCGGGCAGAGACACCTTGGCCTCGCCGAGTCTCGCCAGAAGCGGCCCCAGGCAGAGCACGGACGCGCGCATGGTCTTCACGAGATCGTACGGAGCCTCCATGCCGAGCTTGCCGTTCTTCACGCGGACCACGCCGTTTTCCAGCGAGGCCTCGCGTCCCAGAATGTTGAGAAGCTTGATGGTGGTGTGAATGTCCCGCAGATCGGGAACGTTGGTGTAGGTCACGTCGTCATCCACGGCGATGGATGCCATGATGATGGGAAGCGCGGCATTCTTGGAGCCGCTGACCTCAATGACGCCCTTGAGCGGCGCGCCGCCCTCTATGATGAAACTGTCCAAATTCTTCCTCCGCAGGGATGACAAAAAAATGCTTGACTATTCCCCGTCTATCGAATAATAACTCTTTCTGCACGGCGAATATAGCTCAGTTGGCAGAGCACCTGGTTGTGGCCCAGGGGGTCGCAGGTTCAAACCCTGTTATTCGCCCCATATTTCAGCCCCGGTTTCATCGGGGCTTTTTTTGTGGCCAACGTGCCGATTCTGCTCTCGCTTCTCTTCATTTCCGTACCGCTCACACAAGAAACGGGCTCCGGCGCGCCGGATCTTTCCCGACGCCTCCGCGCCCCGTTCCCTCTTTTTTCTTACAGGCGAAGAGCCGGAATTTCCCGGCTTCCGCTTTCACCTTGCCCATTCAGCACCGCATCGCGGCCTTTTCTTCTACAGCTCCAGCGCCAGCCCCACGGGGCAGTGGTCGGACCCGTACACGTCGCTTTCTATCCACGCGTCGCGGATATTGTTCCGAAGCTCGGACGACACGAAGAAGTAGTCCAGCCGCCACCCGATGTTCCTCTCCCGCGCGCGGGTCTTGTAGGACCACCAGCTGTAGGCTCCCGCCTCGTCGCCGTGTACGTGCCGGAACGTGTCCACGTATCCGGCCTGCACGAAATTGTCCATCCAGGCGCGCTCTTCCGGAAGAAAGCCCGTGTTGCACACGTTCTCCTTCGGTCGGGCCAGGTCTATTTCCCGGTGGGAAATGTTGAAGTCGCCGCACACCACGATGGGTTTCTCCTGTCTGAGCTCTTCGGCGTAGTCCAGAAAAGCGTTGAAGAATCCCATCTTGTACGGCACCCGGCGGAACACGCCCTTCGAAATCTCCTCTCCCCCGTTGGGAAAGTAGATGTTGAAGAAATGCAGCTCGGGAAATTCCAGATGCAGCACCCGCCCCTCCCCGTGATAATCGGGATCGGGCAGTTCGTGCTCCACGTTGAGCGGCTGCCTGCGGCTGAACACCGCCACGCCGGAATATCCCTTCTTCACCGTGGACGCCGACCACCAGGAATGCCAGCCTTCCGGCTCGCGCTGCGCCTCGGGAATCTGCTCGGGAGAAGCCTTGGTCTCCTGAAGTCCCACCACGTCGGCCTGCGTTCTGGAAAACCATTCCCAGTCCGCCTTTTTGCTGACGGCGCGAAAGCCGTTCACGTTCCACGATACAAAACGCATGAGTGACATAAATTCCGTCCTTCTTCCGGGGGAGAAGTTACGCGACAACTCCCGCAATCTCAAGAAAAAAAGCCTCTTCGCCGCAAGCGACGGCCTTCCGTTCCGTCTGCGGGCATAAAAAAGGCAGGTTCGCTGAACCTGCCTTTGTCCGTGCATGCAACATGCCGGAGATGTCGCTAGTCGTTGAGGAATTCCTTGAGTTCCTTGCCTGCGCGGAAGAACGGAAGACGCTTGGGGCTCACTTCCACTCTGTCTCCGGTGCGGGGATTGCGGCCGGCATAGGAACCGTACTCTTTAACCTTGAAACTGCCGAAACCGCGGATTTCCACGCGATCGCCAGCAAGAAGCGCCTCTTTCATGCAATCCACAAAAGTGTTGACCACAAGGGTGGCTTCATCTAGCGACACATTGGACTGTTCGGCAAGATTCTTGATCAGTTCACTCTTGTTCATGACATCTCCGTCATACGGTATAGCCTGCCATGGCCTCGCAGGCAGGGAGAAGGATTATCGACGGGGTATTTCCCCTGAAAGCTCACAACGTGTCAAGTAAGACATCTATAACCCTAAATCCGTTGCCTTGCAAGGAAAAACGGCCTCTATCCCCGACTGTGCTCATGCTGCCAGAGAAGATAGTCCCGCAGGAAGGAATCAATGCGTCCGTTGAGCACGGCGTCCACATCACCGCATTCCGAACCGGTGCGATGGTCCTTGACCAGCCGGTAGGGCTGAAGCGTGTAGGTGCGTATCTGACTGCCGAAGGCAATGGCGTCCTTGCCGGCGTAGTCGGCCTGACGGGCGGCGTCGCGCCTGCTCTGTTCCAGGGCGTACAGACGCGCCTTGAGCACGCGCATGGCGCTTTCGCGGTTGCTCTGCTGCGAACGTTCGTTCTGGCACTGCGCCACAATGCCCGTGGGAATGTGCGTGATGCGCACGGCCGACTCCGTCTTGTTGACGTGCTGGCCGCCCGCGCCGGACGCACGATACACGTCGATGCGCAGATCGCTTTCCTTGATCTCGATGTTCGAGATCTCGCCCGCGTCGGGAATGAGATCCACCGAGGCGAACGACGTGTGCCGACGACCGGAGGCGTCGAAGGGCGAAATGCGGATGAGCCGGTGAATGCCCTTCTCGCCCTTGAGCAGTCCGTAGGCGTTCTCGCCCTGCAGGCGGATGGTCACGGCCTTGATGCCCGCTTCTTCGCCGGGCAGAAAGTCCACGATTTCGGCCTTGATGTGATGCGATTCGGCCCAGCGCAGATACATGCGTTCCAGCATTTCCGCCCAGTCCTGGGCCTCGGTGCCGCCCGCGCCGGGATGGATGTCCAGAAGGGCGTCCATGTGATCGGATTCGCCGCTGAGCAGCACGGTCATTTCCGTTTCCGTCAGCAGATTTTCCAGAATGTCGGCCTGTTCGCTCAGCGTTTCCAGCGCGTCTTCCTCGCCCTCGGAAACAAAGCCGAGCCATTCTTCCATTTCGTCGTAGCTGGCCTTCAGTTCCCGAAAACGGGCGACTTCGGCTTCAAGACGACTCTTTTCCCGCAGCACCGGCGTGAGCTTTTCCTGATCGGACCACGCGTCGGGGCTGGAAATGATTTCCTCTATTTCTTTGAGGCGCGCCTCCCGCGTGGGCAGGTCAAAGACGCCCCCAGAGGGAAGTGAACTGTTCGGAAAGAGAATGGCAGCGGGAACGAAGTTCGGCCAACTGAAGCATGACGATATCCTTTTTTACGGTATTTCCGCAGGGATGCGGAGTGTCTCAGGTCAAACGGAGCGCCTGCGCCGCTGCCTGATCAGCGGCAGACAAAGCAGCGCAAGCATGACGAAGCCCGCGGCGGGCAGCCACGGATGGAGATAAAAGTAAGGCGTATGCTCCTGCAAGGCAAGCACCGTCGCAGTGAGGCTGGCGGGCTTGAACAGGGCGTAGTGATCCTTTTCCGTGCCCAGGGCATGCATGCCGCCCAGAGGGTCGAGCACGGCGGTGATGCCGCTGTTGGTGGCGCGCACCACGTAGCGCCCCTGCTCCACGGCGCGCATGAGCGAAAGCTGAAGATGCTGCATGGGCGCGGAGGTGTAGTCGTACCACGCGTCGTTGCTGATGTTCAGAAGCAGTTCCGCGCCCTCGGCCGCGCGCTCGCGGGCCAGTTCCGGGAAAATGGCCTCATAGCAGATGAGCATGCCCATGTTCACGGTCTTCCTGTTCGCGAGAGGCACGGCAAAGAGCGGCTCCTGCGTGCCGGGCTCGAAGCCGCCGAGCCCCTGCAGCAGACTCTCGAAGATCTTCCAGTCGAGCACGGGCGGCAGATATTCGCCGAAGGGCACCAGATGTTCCTTGTCGTAGTGGCCGCCGTCGCCTGCCGGAGTCAGCAGAAAGGCCCGGTTGTAGAGCAGTGTTTTTCCTTCCGGCGAACGCTCCACGCCGGGCGCGCCGAAGAGCAGCGGAAGGCCCATTTCCCGCACAAAACCGCGCAGCTCGCCCGAAAGAGGCCCGGAAGGATAGGCGAAGGGCATGGCCGTTTCCGGCCAGAGCAGCACGTCGGGCAGCGCGGGAGACAGCGTAGCGTCGCCTGCGGGCGCAAAGCGCCCCATGAACGGCGCAAGTTCCGCGGCCTGCGGTCTGGCCTCTTTCGCGCCGGAGAGCGCGCCGACGTTTGCCCTCACGCCGTCCAGCGTGAGGCGCATGTAATGCTCCAGAGTCTGCCTCTGATACTCGGGCGACCATTTGACATCCTGCCGCACGCTGCCCTGCACCAGCGTGAACGACACGGGCACGCCCTCGGCAGCAAGACGCCCGGGCATGACGGCAAGCCGCCACGAGCCGAAGGCGGCCGCCGCCATCAGCATGAGCGCGGCGCCGCCCGCAAGAGCGAAACCCGCCTTGCGGGACGAAGCGCCGCCGAAAAGTCTTGTCAGCCCCTCGCAGGCCAGGCAGGCCGCCGCGGCCAGAAATCCGGAATAGCCGTACTCGCCGAGCACGCTCAAAGGCTGCACGAGCACCGGCCAGGCAGCCAGTCCCGAAGAGAGCGTGAGCCAGGAAAACCCGGTGCCGAACCAGCCCCGCGTCCACTCCAGAAGATACCACACACATCCCGCAATCGCAGCGCGCCGCCACGGAGAAACATCGCGCACTCTGGCCATGATCCACGAAAACACGCCGCCCCAGAGGGCCACGTACATGCCGAGCAGTATGGAACAGGGCGCGGCCAGAAGCCAGGGAAAATATCCGTACTTGTGCGCGGCCACGGCAATCCAGTAGAGGGCCACCGCCGCGCCGGGAATGCCCGCCGCCCAGCCCGTGCGGAACGGCGCTTCCGTGCGGGAGGCCAGAAGCAGCACCGCCGGATACACCAGCATGACAAACGGCAGATGCACCGCCGGGTTGGGAGTGCCCAGAAATACGGCCAGCGAACCCGCCGCCGTAAGCGCGGCACAACGCCGCAGAGAAATGATCATGGCTGACCTCTGTCAAGCACGCGGCAGCTGATGGCTTCCGCGATGTGCGTGAGCGAAAGTTCCGCCGCACCTTCAAGATCGGCGATGGTTCTCGCCACGCGAAGAATACGGGTGTACGCCCGGGCCGAGAGCGCCAGCGCGTTCACGGCGTTGCCCAGAAATTCATGTTCCGCCCGGCCGAGGCGGCAGTACTCGTCGAGCATGCGGCCGGAAAGATCGGCGTTGGTGCGGCAGTTCGTGCCCCGATAGCGTTCGCGCTGAATCTCCCTTGCGCGCACCACTCTCTCGCGCACCTCGGCCGACGACGGCCCGGCGTGCGACGAACGGATGTCCTCATAGGACACGGCCGGCACCTCCACGTGCAGGTCGATGCGGTCCAGCAGCGGGCCGGAGAGCTTGGCGCGATAGCGGGCCACGGCCTGCGCGGAACAGGTGCATTCGTGACGCGGATCGGTGCTGTAGCCGCACGGACAGGGATTCATGGCCGCAAGCAGCATAAAGTCGGCAGGATAGGAGACCGCGTAGGTGGCGCGGGAAATGAACACTCTCCCCTGCTCCAGCGGCTGACGCAGCACCTCCAGCGCCTGACGATGAAATTCGGGCAGCTCGTCCAGAAAAAGCACGCCCCTGTGGGCAAGGCTCACCTCGCCGGGATGCGGCGGCACGCCGCCGCCGATGATGGACACGCTGGAGTCGCTGTGATGCGGCGTGCGGAAAGGACGCTTCGTCACCAGCCCGCGCCCGTCCAGCATGCGGGCCACGCTGTAAATTTTGGTCACTTCCAGAGCCTCTTCCCGGTCAAGCGGCGGAAGTATGCCCGGCATGCGCCGCGCAAGCATGGTCTTGCCGCTGCCCGGAGGCCCGATGAACAGCAGATTGTGCGCACCGGCCGCCGCCACTTCCATGGCGCGCTTGGCCTTTTCCTGCCCCTTCACGTCGGCCAGATCGAGAAAAACATCCTCCTCGTCGCCGGGCGGCGCGGACTCCACGGGAGAGAGTTCCGCCATGCCCGCCAGAAAGGCCGCCGCCTCCGCCAGCGTCCTCGGCGCAAACACGTCGAGTCCCTCGGTCATGGCGGCTTCCTGCGCGTTGTCCGGGGCCACCATGAAGCCCTTCGCTCCTTCCGCGCGGGCCAGCATGGCCAGCGCAAGCACGCCGGGCACGGGCTTGAGCCTGCCGTCCAGCGAAAGCTCGGCCGCAAAGAACCAGCCCCGCAGACATTCGGCGGGAAGTATGCCCGCAGCCGCCAGAAGCCCGAGCGCCAGAGGCAGATCGTAGGCCGAACCTTCCTTGCGCCGGTCGGCCGGGGCCAGATTCACCGTGATGCGCCCCGGCGGAATGCGGAACGAGGAATTCTGAAGCGCCTTGAGCACGCGCTCGCGCGATTCGCGCACCGCGCCCTCGGCCAGTCCCACCATGACGAACGAAGGCATGCCCTGCCTGCCGTAGTCCACCTCAAGATCGACCCGGAAGGCGTCCACCCCCAGAATCGCCCCGCAGGACAGCTGCACTACCATGAAGACCTCAGAAACTCAGGCCCGGCAGTTCGAGAATGAGCCGGTAGGAATTGTCCCGCGCCTTACTGTACACGGCGCCCAGAATGTGGAAGCACTGATGGTAGTAGCCGATCACGAAGCGGCGCTCGTAGTTCTTGCCGGTTTCGATGTTGTCCTGCGTGCGGTAGTACATCGAGATCTTGCTGGTGGGCCGGAACGTGAACGTGTTGGTGAGCAGCCGCTGCCTCGGCGTGAAGCGTATGTCGCCCAGCTTGTCGCGCTTCATTTCATCAAGATAATTGTAGAACTCGTTGCGCGTGCTGTACGACATGCTCCATGCTCCCCAGCGGGCGTTGGAGAGCGTCATGCCGGTGTCGCTGCGGGTGATGCCGTCGCCGTACATGGAAACATACAGCCGGTTCCACAGGCTCAGCCAGTTCAGAGGTCTGAACTCCAGGTAGGAATAGGTGTCCATGACGGGCTTGCGGGAATACCGGTCGAGGAAGTTGTTTCGATTGGCTTCGTCGATGTCGTAGCCGGTGGCGACTTCCCAGCGCACGGGATCGAAATAGTTTTCCGTGGTCTTGTAGTTTCCCTTGGCGCCGGAAACGGTCTCGCGCTTGGCCGTGAGAATGTTGGTCAGGGAAAGACGCACGCGCTGCGAGGGCTTGAGGCGGTCGGTATCCTCGAAAATGGGATTGTCGGACTGATCTCTGTCGGGCGTCCATTCATAGGTCACGCGGGGCTGCAGTCTGTGCCGGACACCGGTCCAGCTGGTCTTGCCCACGTTTTCGGCCACGGCTTCCAGATGGTTTTCCGGCATGTCCCACACGCGGGAGATCTGCGTAAAGGTGGTGGCGCTCACGTCGGGAATGAAGCGGTCCTTGGTGCCTCCGCCGCGCGTCCAGCGCTGGGAATCGTCGAAGGGCACGTGGTTGCTGTTGTAGTAGGTCTGGCGCACGCCGCCGGACACGATCATGGACGAGCCGGGCAGGTTCACGGGCACGCTGAGCTCGGGATGAATTTCCGTGCGCAGGCCGCGCACGCCCTTGGCGCGATATTCGTAGGTGCTGGAAACCTCGCCCTGCAGTTCAAACGGCAGACCGGGAATGAGACCGCCCTTGAAGAGGTAGGCATTGACGGGAATGCGCTGCACCGTGGTGTCTTCGCTGTGGGGCTGGTTGCCGTGCCCGAAGGCAGGATTCTCCTCGTACCGGAAGCCCGCGGACACCATGAAGCGGTCCCAGTCGCGATAGATGAAGCCCTCGCTTATGCGGTTCTTGTCCACTTCCTGAAGGTCGCGGCCGAACATGTCGTAGAGAGAGTCGCGGGAACGGTTGAAGCCGGTGCGCATGTCGCGGAACTGGCGCAGAAAGTTCTGATCGGAAACATAATCGAGGTTGTAGCGGTAGCGCCAGCCGGAGTCGCCCAGAAATCCGTCGCCCATGCCGCGCAGCCAGTAGCGCTCCTCGTTGGTATTGATGAGTCTGTCCTTGTCGTTGACGGGGTCGGAGGCGTCGGAGCGGAAGGTGTGCTTGTCGTAGAGCACGTCGAAGGCCAGCCAGGTCTTGTCCTGATCGCGGGTGTGGGCGCGGTATTCAATGCCGGGCATGAAGCCCGCCTTGCTCATGTAGGAACCGTAGAAGGTCAGGTCGCGGCTCTCGTCGATGACCTGAAAATAGGGCTGGGAAAAGAAGGCTCCGTTCAGGCTGCTGTAGCCGAAGTCGGGCATGAGCAGACCGGACTGACGGGTGGTCTTGGCGGGCAGCACCAGATAGGGCGAACCGACAAGGGGCACGTCGAGAATGTTCAGGGTGGAATGCGTGAGCTTGGCGTAGCCGTCGATTTCCACATCGGCCTGATCCGCGGACAGCGACCAGGCGGGGCGATCGCCGTCACAGGCCGTGACCTTGGCGTTCTTGAAGCTGTAGCGGTCGCCGAAGAGCTTGTCCACCTTTTCGCCGGTCACGTACATGTGCGGTCCGGCAATGAAGATGGAGCCGTCCTTGAGCCAGCCCGTGCGCGAGGTGAGGTCGAATTCGGCCTCCGATGCGTTCAGCATGTCGCGTCCCATGCGGGCTTCCACCTTTCCCTTGACGAAAATCCAGTTGGTCGTGGTGTAGTAGCGGGCGAAATCGGCCTTCATGTAATCTTCGCCGCGCTGGAGCAGCACGTTGCCGGACGCCTCGACAATCACGCCGCCGTCAAGGCTGACGAGGTTGTCGGCATTAAGCGTCCAGGGCGAGTCGCCGCGGGTGCTCAGCGAACGCTGACCTGTGCCCGGGGAAGCGGCAAAAGCGGACGAGGAAAGACACGCCAGCGCCGTAAGCACGGTCAGAAGCATGCGACACAACGATGAAAAGGAAACGGAAGGAAAAAACACGGCACATTCCGGGTTGCAAGACAGAGAAAGAGGCGGTAGAGGCAGAAACGGAACAGGAGAAAAGACAACCGCCGGACGTACCGGGCGGCTTTTCAGCTGGAAGCTGATTTTCCATAGCATACAACTTGAGCGAAAAAAAGCCCCTGACAGGGGCTTAACGCCGAACGCCTCCAAGGATCGGGAACATCATGATTGAGCCTTCATGCCATGTACGCGTCAACTGGGAACATTTCCGCCGCAACATCGAAGAACTGCTGAAAAGAGGGCATGATCTCATGCCCGTCATCAAGGCGGACGCCTACGGGCACGGCGTTCGGAAGGCGGCGGCCGTGCTGGAAGACATGGGCATAGGCTGGGCGGCCGCGGGCACGATTCGGGAAGCCGCGGAAGTGAGGAACGCCGGATTTTCCGGCAATATCGTGGCGCTGCTCAGCCGCGCTCCCGAAGAGGAGGACGTGCGACTTGCCTGTGAAAAGCGTCTCTCCCCCCTCATTCACAACTGGGAAGGACTTGAAGCCGTCACGCGGGCCGTGCGCGACATCGACGCGCCGCTCGGCATCGCCGTGAAGGCGGAAACCGGCATGGGGCGGCTCGGCTTCCGTCTGGAAGAGATGGAGGCCGTGGCCGAGGCCATTGCCGCCGAGCCCAGACTTTCGCCCATCGTGCAGGTTTCGCACTTTGCCGTGGCCGACGATCCCGCGGAAGAAGAGTACACGAAGCGCCAGTGCGACGTGTTCTACCGCGCGGCCGACATCCTGCACCGGAAGTTTCCCGACATGCGCTGCTCGCTCGGCAACACGGCCGGACTTGTGGAAGGCTTCACCCGCAAGGACGACATCTGCCGTCCCGGCATCGCCCTGTACGGCTACGATCCCATGTACGGCACCGCGCACGAGGGCGCGTGCGGGCCTCTTCTGCCCGTGATGGAAGTTGCTGCTCCGCTCATCAGCGTGCATCCGCTGCACAAGGGGGAAAGCGTGGGCTACGGCCGCACCTTCACGGCGGACTCGGAACGTCTTGTCGGCTGGGTGGCCATAGGCTACGCCGACGGCTACCGCCGCAATCCCGCGCCCGGAACCTGCATGTGCATCAACGGCGTGCGCGTGCCCGTCATCGGCAGAGTCGCCATGCAGATGACCTGCGTGGATCTCACAGACCTTGCCGAAACGCCTGCGCCCGGCGACGCCGTGTACGTTCTCGGCGGACCGGGCAACGCCGTGAGCGCGCAGGAACTCGCCGACTGGTGGGGCACCATTCCCTACGAAGTGACCTGCCTGCTCGGCAAGAACCGAATCGAAAAATAACGCAGAAGGGGGCCGCGGTCCCCTTTTCTTTTGCCTTTCGCCGGACGAAGCCCCAAACGGACACGCACCCGGCG
>NZ_DBMAHT010000006.1:0-33331 GCF_057866825.1 Mailhella sp. | reverse complement strand
CCGGCGGGGGAGCGGCAAAACTCCGGCAGGGATGCCGCCGAGTCTGCGGTCTGCGGTCAATCCACCGCTCCCGGCCTCAGGCAAAGCTCTCGATGCTTCCGGCGGGCGGCCTCTCTGCGCCTGTTCCCTCAACGGTCCGGCGGCTCGCAGGCACACCCCGCACAGGCGTTTCCCGGTCCACTCGGCACGCCTTCCGCCCCGCCGTGCGCCCTTCCCTGCCGCAGAATTCCACCGTGAAGAGCCTGCCCTGCCGCCGCGCTGGTTCTCGCGGTTTCGCGACGAGCCTCTGCCACAGGGTCGAGCCCTTCCCCGCGCTCCGCCACTCTCCCGACGCGCGTCCGGGCCATGCCGCCGGGGCGCAGCAGGAACAAGATCGCGCCTTCCACTCTGCCGCGCTCCGTCCTGCCGGAAAAAGACCGCAAAAAAGCCGCCGAAGTTCTGCTCCGGCGGCTTTTGTCTTCCGAAATATTCGGTCAACTGATCAGATTTTTTGAAGAACGACCTTCGACTCAGGCCTTCAGCGAACCGCGAAACGCCGCGAGATCGTCAATGCCGAGTTCCTCGCACAGGGCGGGCAGCTCGCGGATGATGCGGAAAATGGTGCCGGGATCGCTGAAGTTGGCCGTGCCCACGGCCACGGCGCGCGCGCCGGCGAGAATGAATTCCAGCACGTCGCGGGCCGACCTCACACCGCCCACGCCGATGACGGGCACCTCCACCACGCGCGAAATCTCCCACACGCAGCGCAACGCAAGCGGCTTGATGGCCGGTCCCGACAATCCGCCGATGACGCTGCCGAGCATGGGACGACGCGTCACCACGTCCACCGCCATGCCCTGCACCATGCCGATGCAGGAAATGATGTCCGCGCCGGCGGCTTCCACGGCCTTGGCCACTTCCACGATGTCCATGATCTGCGGAGAAAGCTTGGCAATGACGGGCTTGCCTCCCGCGGAACGCTTCACCGCGTTCACGGCTCGCGCGGCCGTCACGGGATTCTGACAGAAGGGCTGACCGCCGCGATGATCGTTGCGGCAGGAAAGATTCACTTCCAGGGCGGCCACACCGCGCTCTTCCGCGAACACGGCGGCCAGTTCGGAAAATTCGTCCACGTTGGAGGCGTTGAGGTTGGGAATGATCGGCACTTCCTGCCAGGGCAGTTCCGGCAGCACCATGCGCACGAAATGTTCCGCGCCGTCATTCTGCGTGCCCACGGCGCTCAGCATGCCGCCGGGCGTTTCCGCCACGCGGGGCATGGGCGCGCCCGCGCAGGGGCGCAGCGTCAGGCCGTTGACAATGATGGCTCCAAGCTGGGTGATGTCGCCGTACGGGCGATATTCCAGGCCGCTGCCGAAGGTGCCGGCAGCGCTCAGCACGGGATTCTTCAGTTCGAGCAGGCCGTCAACAAGAGAAACGCGAAAATCCATTACAGGCTCCTTTCGTCCGGCTGAACGGCATGAAGATCAATGTCCGAGGCCCAGAACACGGGACCGCTGGTGCAGGTCTGCACGGGCAGTCCGGCCCGCACGGGATCGGGCCAGTGCTTCGAGGTGATGGTGGTGCAGCCGAGGCACGCGCCCGTGCCGCAGGCCATGCGCTCTTCAAGGGAAAGCTGCGTGGGCAGATCGAGCTCAAGCGCCCTCTCCCACACGCGCTTCAAAAAGGGCATGGGGCCGCAGGCCAGGCAAATGCCGCCGTGTTCCTTGTATTCCAGCATCTTGGCGCGCACGACTCTGTGGAACTGTTCCAGTTCCTCGGGCGTGCGGTCGCGCATGTTTTCCATTTCCATGCGCGCGGCCATGGCGTCGGTGGGATAGTTGTTGCTCGGCAGACCGTGGCCGAACAGCATGAAAAGACTCGCCGGAGCCGGATGCACGTCGGCATAGCCGGCAAAGGGCGCAATGCCCACGCCGCGGGCAAGCAGAAGCGTGGGCGTGTCGGGACGCATGTCGAAACTGGTGCCGAGAGGCCCCCACACCACCACTCTGTCGCCGCTTTTGAGGCGCGAAAGGCGATCGGTTCCCGTGCCGACCACACGGAAAAACAGCACAAGGCTCTGCGAGGTCACACGGCAGATGGACAGCGGACGGGCCCATGTCGTTCCCTCGCTGTCCTGAACGGGCCGCAGCATGATGAACTGGCCGGGACGCCAGCTTTTCCACGCCGGACGTTCCAGGGTAAGAGCGTAGAAACGATACACTCCCGACGGGCCGGACACCGGCTGTCCGAAGGGCACGTTATCCGTCACTGTCAGTTCTGTGCGAACAGGGGAAATCATGGAGGGCCTCCGCAAGTGTTTTTCTTTATATGTATCCTATCGGGCTCCCGGTCAAGGGCGAAGGGTCTTTCACGCCGATTAAAGTTTGCTACAACACCCCGTGTTCATAAAGAATTTTCACGCCTATGCCGATAAGCACCAGTCCGCCGAGCACGGAAACCTTGTTGCCCAGAAGATTCGAGCCGCCAAGCAGACGCCCCAGCTTCACGCCAGCCGCTGTCACGGCCGCGCACACGAGTCCTATGACGATCGCGGGCCCCCACACCGAAACGCCTATCATGGCAAAGGAGAGCCCCACGGCCATGGCGTCTATGCTGGTGGCCACGGCCAGCATGACGAGCTGCCACCCGCGCGAGGGATCGCCGGAAGAAGATTCCTCCTCTTCCCCGGACCAGGCTTCGCGCAGCATGTTGACTCCGACGAGCGCCAGCAGACCAAAGGCTATCCAGTGATCCCAGGCCTCGATGTAGCTGCGCACCGACACGCCGAGAGCCCAGCCGATGACCGGCATGAGAAACTGAAACAGGCCGAAATGAAACGAGAGACGGAAATAGTGTCTCCAGGTCACCACGGGAAGCGTGGCCGCGGCGGACACCGAAACGGCAAAGGCGTCCATGGCCAGCGCGAGCGCTATGGCTAAAACGGTAAGAAAAGTCACGGGAGTTCTCCGGGTTTTGTGTGGCGCATTATACATATCCGCCGCTCCGGCACAAGAGCTTGTGCTGGGCCACGGTCTGGGATAGGATGCAGCGTATCCAAAAGAATCAAAGGACCTTCCTACATGTCTGAATCGTATCTCACCATAACCCCGCTGGGAGGTCTCGGCGAAATCGGCATGAACTGCCAGAAATGGCAGACCGACCAGGGCGTTGTGCTGATCGACTGCGGCCTGATGTTTCCCGACGACGCGCTGCTCGGCGTGGACGTGGTCATTCCCCGGCTGGAGTCCGTGTTCGCCGAGGGCGAAAAGGTGCTGGGCATCGTGCTCACCCACGGCCACGAAGACCACATAGGCGCGCTGCCCTGGCTGCTGCTTCAATACAAGAGCCTGCGCGGCATACGCATCTACGGCTCCCCCTTCACCATCGCTCTTGTGGAACACAAGCTTGAGGAACACGGCCTGCTCGACCGCGTGGAACTCATGCCCATGCCCGCGCACAGCTCGGTCACGCTGGGCAGTCTCACCTTCCACTTCATTCCTGTCTGCCATTCCATTCCCCAGTGCTACGCTCTGGCCGTGGAAACGCCCGTGGGCAAGATTCTCCACACCGGCGACATCAAGCTCGACGCCGCCCCGCTCGACAGCGAGGAAGCCTGCGATCCGGTGACCGAATTCGCCCGCTTTGCCGAAGAAGGCGAACACAAGGGCATACGCCTGCTGCTGGCCGACTCCACCAACGTGGAAAATCCCGGCCATTCCCTGCCCGAACGGCAGGTACACGACGACCTCGACGCCATTTTTTCCGAAGTGAAGGGCCGCATCATCATTGCGCTCTTCTCCAGCCACATCCGCCGCATCCGCACCGTGCTGGAACTGGCCAGAAAATACCGCCGCTCCGTGCTCGTGAGCGGCCGCAGCCTCTCCACCAACATCGAAAAGGCCGTGGAACTCGGCCTCCTCGAACAGCCGGACAACCTCTACAGCGAAGCCGCAGGTTTTCCGGAACTCGATCCCGGTCAGACCGTCGTGCTCGCCACGGGAACGCAGGGCGAAGCCCTCTCCGCGCTGGCCCGCATCGCAAGGGGCGAACATCGGCAGCTTTCGCTGCACGAAGGCGACACCGTCATCATGTCGTCCCGTGTGATTCCCGGCAACGCCCGCGCCATTTCCAAGGTGCTCAACCAGATCTACCGCCTCGGCGCCGAAGTGTATCATCACCCCGGCCGCACCGTTCACGCCACCGGTCACGCCTGTCAGGCCGAACTTCGGGAAATCATCGAGGCCGTGAAGCCGGAATACTTCATTCCCGTCCACGGCGAATACCGCCACCTCGCCCTGCACGCGCGCCTTGCCGAAGAATGCGGCGTGGCGCACGACCACATCAAGATCATTGAAGACGGACAACCCGTCACCTTTCTTGAAGACGGCATACGCATGGAAGATCCCGTGTCCGTGGAGTCCGTCATGGTGGACGGCAAGGGCGTGGGCGACGTGGGCCGCATGGTGCTCAAGGAACGCCGCATTCTCGGCGGCGAAGGCCTCGTGGCCGTGGTGCTCGTCATTGCCGAGGAAACCGGCGAAGTGCTGCACGGCCCGGAAATGATCTCCCGCGGATTCGTGTTCGAGCAGCAGTACAGCCATCTGCTGGAAGACGCCAAGTGCCTGGTGCTCGATCAGCTCGAATCCACCAATCCCAACGACATTCCCCGTCTTTCCGACCGCATCCGCTCGAGCCTGCGCCGCTTCTTCCGCGACGTGCTGGGGCGCGACCCCATCGTGGTGCCCATCGTCACGCAGATCTGACGCCGATCATCCTTCGCATCCGAAGGCCCGAAGCCGCAAAGGCTCCGGGCCTTTTTTGCAGCGGGCGGCAAGAGCGCGACGATGCCGCAAAGGAGCCTCCGGCGCGGCAGGCCTCTCCGCGCGCTCCGAAAGAACTCCCGCCTGTTTCCCAGCCGTCGCCGGAGCGCATTCCGAAACAACACTTGCATGTTTCCCTGCCTCTGCGGCTCCGCCGTCCGCCCTGCTCCCCGCCACCCGACCATTAAACGACGAAACGCGCCCGGAACAATCCGGACGCGTTTCGCGTTGTTATGCGGGAAGTTCCCGCAGGATCAGTTAGTCGGTAGCGGCAATGCAGTCGCCGGCATTGGCCACGTAGCCGAGGGTGCCTTCCACTTCCACTTCGCTGGTGCGGCTGCCGAAGGGAGCGGCGCCGGGCATGCGGAAGGTGGCGCAGTTAATGCGCTCAATGGCCACTTCGGGGGTGTGCTCGGCCTGCGGCACCCATTCGTAGGGCACGCGGTAGGCGCGATACACCATGTTCATGTTGCGGCCGTCATGGTAGGGGTTGATGAACTCCCACACGATTTCATGGTCGGCAGTCACTTCGATGAGGCGGCCGTCGGAACCTTCGGTGATGAGGGTGTTGCCGTTGGGCAGACGCTGCGCGGAGCTGATGAAGGGGCTGTAGAAGCGGCTGGCGTCCAGCGGAACCACGAAGCCGGCTTCATGAGGCGTGTACTGCCACACGATCTTGAGCGTGGTGGGATCGAATTCCAGAATACGGGTGTAGTCGCGCTGAGCGGCCTTCACGCCGATGGGCGCGCCGGGGTTGGGATTGTCGTAACCGGCCCAGCCGCCGTTGTCGAACACAAGGATGTTGCCCGCGCCGGGGAGACCGTCGGGGATCATGTGCGCGTGATGCTGACCGATGATCCAGCCGAGGGAGTGTTCGGGATGACCGATGCTGTAGTCGGGGCCGACCTTCCACACGATCTTGCCGGTTTCCTTGCTGATGATGAAGATGATGTTGGTTTCGCGGCCGTCCATGATGATGTTGTCGGGATGGAAGCGTTCATCGCCGGCATCATACCACTTGTTGGGTCCGAGGGTGGACATGGAGTTGATGTGCATCCAGTCGCCGAGGCCGGGCGCGCTGTCGATGAGGGAGCCGCCGCGATAGTTGGGGTTGCGGGCCATGGCGTTGCGGGCGGCTTCGGAGAAGCCCATTTCCTCAACGTGGTCGGAGGCCTGCCATTCCCAGATGATTTCGCCGTCCCAGTTCACTTCATAGACGACGTCGTCGAGCAGGGGCTTGTCGGAAATGTATTCGCAGTGCGCGTCGCGGTGGCAGAGCACGAGGGTGTTGCCGGAAAGCGACTGGGGTTCATGACCGGGCGCGTAGTAGCCGGTGGTGCTGCCTTCGCGCTGGAAGTCGTGATGCTGACGGGCCATCCACTGGGGCTTTTCGCCCGGATCCTCAATGAATTCGGCCTGGTTGAATTCCCAGACCACATTGCCGTCCCAGTCCACCTGGATGAGGTCCACCTGATCCTGAAGGCCGTACTTGGGATTGCGGATGCCGCGGCTGCCGAGCAGATAGCCGCCGGGGAAAATCTTGTTCGGGAAGCCGTGAACGCCCTTCCAGAGCTTGATTTCCTGGCCGTTCATGTCGATGAGCATGGCGCCCTGTCCCTTGACGGGCATGACGGTATAGCCGTTGTACGCCTTTTCAGGATTGTAAAGCGTGACGCCGGTAGGATAAATTGTAGGATGACCCATGATAACACTCCTTGAGAGTTGAGGGTTGGTTTCCGAATGCAGAGCTCCGGGAACCGTCGTAAACATTACCGGACTTCGAGCCCCGGGCGTCCGACAGACGATCGGAGGCCGACGTTCGGAAAAAAGGCGCCGGATACGGGCAAAACATGGAGCTTGAGGCCATGAGAAAAAGCGCGAAGACGCGGAAAGCGCCGGAACGCGCCGGCAGAGGCGAGCGATGCCTCGGCGGAACGCAGGCCCGATTCCATGTCCATGCTCCTTACGGATACCACATCGAGCCGCGCGGGGTCAAAGCCGCAGAACACCGCGCCGCACGCGTTCCGCATGGCTGCGGCGGTGCGGATCAGTCGACAAAGAGCAGGCTGAGGGCGGACGAGCGGGCGCTTGACGAGCTCAGAAGCTGCGGTGTCTTTTACAGAATCTGCGGCGTTTGTCTTCCCGGTGCGGAAAAGGCCGGAGGCAGGCAGCGAAGACGCGGCAGCGGCCCGGAGAGAGGCAGAGGTCGGAAAGATGAGCGCGGCGGGAACGGCGGGCAGGCGCTTGTCGAAAGGCTCTGCCCCCCTCGGGGCGGAAGTAATGCCGAAGACCGCGGTGAAGCGCCCGGCGACGGCTCCGGCCGAGAACGAAAGACGGGGGACCACAGCCTCCGCAGCGTCAAAAAACGCAGACGAACGTTTCGCAGCAAAAGCGGAAGCCGACAAGGCAACCTTCTTCAACATGCTGAAACTCTTCATTCTTCTCACCTGTCTTTCCACAGCCGAACCATCCTGAGCGAAAGAATTCCGAACATCTTTCATTCATTAGAGTTGTCATAAATTAAATATTACTGTTAAGTCAATGGTGAAAATTTTGCCATACATTCAGCCATGCAATTTTATTCATCTTTTTCTTTTTTCTGCCCTGCCGGTCTGCCGCAGGATTGCCCGGTGCGACGCGTGCGTATTTGCCGACCCTTCCGAGGAAAAGGGACGAGCGATTGTTCCAAAGGCAAAACAGGCGCGTGCGTCCTGAACAGGCAACGGCGCGCCGAACCGTCCGAGAGCTCAGGCCGCCATCCGGCACGTGGCCGATTCCCGACAAAAAAATCACGCTGCGCTCTCGGAAAAACGCCGCCGGACCTGCGCTCCGCACTCAGCCCATCGGCTACGCGCTCCCGCACAAAGAAGCAGGACGCGCCGCCCTCTTTCTCCGCGAGAGAAAACGTGCGTCGAGGCTCGCCTCCCATGTTTTTCCCCTCCCCCCATCAGATTTGCGGCATGGCCGACCGCCCTGCGCGCCTCCGACGGCAACACCAAAGCGCAGCGGATCTGCGCGCAGACGCCCCCTGCATCAGCGCCCTCCCGGAAGCACAGAACAAAAAAAAGACGATGCCGAAACACCGTCTTTTTCTGTTCAACACGCCGGAAAACCGGCGAAAACATCAGAGCCCGTAGTTGCCGTACTTTCCGGCGTGTACCTGCTCCGCGTAATATTTGCTGCGCTCGCGGGCGTATTTGTACACCTTGTCCACCAGCTGCGGATTCACTTCCGTGCAGACCTTCTCCTTCCAGCTTTTGATCAGCGCATCCAGCGGCGCGAGAAACTCGCTGCGTTCCTCATCGTTCAGCACGGTGAACACATGTCCCTGCGACTTCATCCAGTCCACGTCGGCCATGGCGCCCTTTTCCAGCGAACGGCCGATGGCTTCGGCCATCTTCATGCCGCCCTGATCGGCAATCCACTTGCGCATGTCGGCGGGCATGGCGTCCCAGCTCTTCTTGTTGATCTCTTCAACAAAGGTGTTCACGCCGAGGCCGAGAATAAGATGATACTTCGCGTCGTCCGTGAGCTTGTAGGAACGCAGCGGAGCCGTGGGGCAGAGCACGCCGTCCACCATGCCGCGGGAGAGCGCAAGGAAGGTGTCGGTGGAGCTCATGCGCACGCCGTGCGCGCCGAGCGCCTCCACGATTTTCAGCGTGGGATTGTCCCACACGGCAATCTTCTTGCCCTTCAGATCCTCGCGGGTGCGGATGGGCATGACGGAATGAATCTGATACGAATCAGACGCCCAGGCCGTGAAATGCACCGTGTTGCGGGGAAGTTCGGCGCGCACTTCGGGGAACTTGCGGATGAGGTCTTCCGCCACGAGACTGCCCACCAGAGAGTTGGGGCACATACCGGGCAGGGCCACCACGCCGAGCAACTTCATTTCCCGGGGAAAGAGCGCGGGACGAACCTGCCCGAAATCCGCACGGCCGTCGGACACGGCGGAATAGGCCTCGCTCTCGGAATACAGCGAGTTGGTGGTAAAGTAGGAAAAATCAATCTTGCCGGCGAACTTCTTTTCCGCAGCGGCCATGAAGGGCTCGAACACTTCCTTGACGGTGGGATGGCTTTCCAGATACCCGCCGAGGAAGGACAGACGCGTCGGCTGCCCGGCTCCGGCGTCGGCGGCCAGCGCAGGGCCGGAAAGAGAAAGCAGACAGCCAAGAGCGAGCGCAGCCGCGCCGATACTCCATTTTTTCAACATGACAATACTCCTTTTCAGCTCGGAGACGGCCGTCAACAACAGTCAACAGCGCCAAAAAATTTCTCTAAAGGGATTTTGCCTGTTAAGTCAACTGAAAGCCCGGGGAAACGACTCCTTGACCGCCATCGAGAAAAAAAGCGCATGTTTCTTACAAGAATGACTTTGTCGAAATGAAGCAAAACAGGAAAAAACAGCGGGAAAAGAAAGCAGGATACGCGAAAATAAAAAGACGCGACCGCCATTTTCCCCATACATTACAGAGAAAAGACAATCGCGCCTGTCTGTTTCGCGCGCATGACCTCCGTATTGCCGGAACAAGGGATGAGCGCAGCATACAAAAAAACCGGCCGAAGCCGGTTTTGTGCGTCACACGCGGCGTTATTCCGCCACGGGTTCGTAATAGCAGCGCTTGGGAGAGTAGATCTTGCCCGCCTTCTTCAGTTCGGCGCAGGCCTTGGACACTTCCTTGGAATCCACGCCGAGCACCTTGGCGATGTCGCCGGGACGGACGGGCTTTCCCGCTTCCTTCATGGCTTTGAGAACCTGTTCTTCCATGGTAAACTCCTTTCTTAGGACGTCGTTTGCATTCTCGGGCGTCGGATGCTCCGGCAGCCTCCGCAGGACGGACGCCTTGCCGGGCGCTTGAAATACACCGGCGCTTTACGGGCTGCTTGTATCCTTTCGTCCGGGGAAAGGCAAGCATTATTAAGAACAATTCCTGATAAATTTTAATTCATCTCTCTCTGCCATGAAAACGTTCTCCGTTTTTGCGCTTGCGGTCGCGCTGGCGGCTGCGCTTTTTTCCGGCTGCGCTCCCTCCGGGGCGGACGCCCCCCGCCCTTCCGGGAGGCCCGGGCCCGTGTACATTCAGTGGCTGGAGGAGCAGGCCTGTCTGCGCCGGGCCGTTTCCGTCACGGCCGTGGTGAGCGGCTCGTCGCTGAACTGGCGGCGCGGCTCGCGCGCGTCGCTTCTGCCTGAAGAGGCTCGAACCTGGTTTTTCGCCTCACCCGCGCTCACGGCCTGGTCGGGCAGCGGTTCGCTCACGGAAGCGCTTGTCGGGGAACATGCGGAAGCGCGTCTTGCCGGGCTCGGCGTGCAGGGCGTTCTGCTGGCCGATCTTGCCGACACCGGCGACGAATGGGCCGGGCGCTCTCCCGCCGTCGGTCTCGGCACGGACGGCGTCGGTCTTTCACTCGGACGACTGGCGGGCACGGAGGAAAGCTTTTCCCGCTGGATGGCGGCACTCGCCGGCAAGGGACTTCTTTCCGGCGGCACGCTTCTGCCCGCCGACACCGGCGCGGGGCCGGATTTCTTTCTGTCGCTGCGCGGGGTACGGGACTATCCCGGACTGTACGCCATGACCGAAATTTCTCCGCAGCTCTGGCCACTTCTTCCCTCTTTAAAAAAGGAGGAAACAGCTCCGCTTGCGGAAGGCGCAGTCGCCGCGCTTGCCGCACAGGGGGAACTGCCTTCCGCGCTGGTGCAGGACGGCGTTTCCGAGCCGCCGCGCGGCTGGGCGGTCACGGGGCCGGTGGACGGCGTGGACGGCGTCAAACGGCGCTGGGCCTACCGCTGGCACGGCCGCTTCGACAGGCCGGTGCTGCACTGGGACGATCCGTCCGGCGCGGCGCGGCGCGTCATGGAAGCCGGACTCATCGATCAGATAGGCCTGCGTCACGAAGCACTGATCGGGGTGAGCGTGGGCGCGTGGCTGGGGCTGGACGGGCCGAACGACGACACAGAACGCGCTTCGGCAGGGGCGGGCCTTGAGCCCGGGCTTTCGGCGCTGCGCGATCTTACGCGCAACGCGCACCGCTACGGCGCGGCGGTGCTGGTGCGGGACGCGCTTCCGGCCTCTCTTCTTGTTCCGCTTGCCGACAGCGGCGCGGACTTCTTTCTCGACAGCGTGCTTTTCCCCGCGCTGGAACAGTCGCTGCTGACGGGCGAGGCGCGGTACGCGCGCGAAAGTCTGCGCAGGGCCAGGGCCGCGGGCGTGGATCAGCGCAGGCTCTGGCGCATGGCTCCGGAAGGCCTGCCGAGGCCGGGCAACGCCCGCCTTGCCGCCCTCATGCCCGAGGGCTGGGCCTCTCTGCTCACGCCCTCCCCGGACGCCTCTCCCCGGCTCAACGCGCCGACTCTGGCGGCCGCGGCCTGCGGACTTGCGCCCGGAGCCCGGCCGAACTCCGACGACGCGCCCGCCGTGCGCGACGCCCACGCCCTTCTTCTGGCCGCGCGCGCCTTTCTGCCCGGCCTTTTCATGCTTTCCGGCACGGATCTCGACGGCAGTCTGCCCGAAGGCCACGACTGGCCCGGCACGCCGCCGCTCTGGCAGCCGAACGGCTCGCCCTCCAGCCGCCGGGGCCTGCCTTCGGGCTATCCGCTCTACCGCCGCGCGCCCGGATGCGCCATGGACGATCTCATCCGCGCCATGCTCGCGGCAAGAGCCTCCTGCGGCATCGCCTCGGGCGAATTTCTCGACGCGCCCGACTGCGAAGAGCCGGGCGTGCTCACTCTCGTGTCCGCACTGCCGGGAGGCGGAGCGCTGGCGTTTTTCGGCAACGTTTCCCGGCAAAGCGCCACGTTTTCCCCGCGCTTTTCCCGCTGGGCGCAGGCTTCGGAGCGACGCGATCTTCTCTCCGGCAGCGCCGTGCCCGAAAAGCGCATGACGCTGCCTCCCCGCTCCTGGCGCGCCGTGCTGCTGCGCTGACGCAAAAGGGCGCTGGGCGCGCATGAAAAATCGCCCGAAACACGGCGCAGGGCTTGCGCCGTCACGGATATTTTGGGATACTCGCCACACTGCCGGTCTTGCCGGTCATCTCTTCTTGAACCCCCAGCGGGAGCCTTCCATGGACGAGAACATAGAACGCACGGACAAAAACAAGGAAAACATGGCCGCCGAATCCGGCGCCGCCGAACAGCATCAGCCGACGCCGGGCCCGGAAGACGAAGTGAAGAAGCCGGAGCCTTCCGAAGAGAGCGAAGCTCCAGGCGCCGCTCCCGATCAGAACGGCACGGAAGAATCTTCCGCGCAGAACGCCGACAACGGTCCGGAATCCGAAGAAAAAAGCGCTGAGAGCGCCGCGGACGACAAAGACGCGGAGCCGGACGACGCGCCGATTCTTCTCGACGCTCCCGCCGAAGAAGCGAAAAAGGATCACATCCGCATGCCGGACGCGCCCGCACCCGAGCCTCCGGCTTCCGGCGCAGCGGCCAGGCTGTTCGACGCGCTTTCCTACGCCGGGCTGCCCGTGCTGCTGATTCTCGCCGCGGCCATGACCTTCCTGGAAGTGTGGCAGGTGCGCGACCTGTGGTTCTCCGACGAAGTGCGTCTGGCCGACGCCTTCATGAATCTCAAGGGCGGCGACTGGCTCATGCTCACCATGAACGGCCTGCCCTACCCGGACAAGCCGCCGCTCTACTTCTGGTTCATGGACGCCCTCACCAGAATTCCCGGCGTGGGCGCGCCCATGGTGCTGTTCCTGGCCGTGGCGCTGTCCCATCTTCTTTTCATCGGCTCCATCTGGCTGCTCGCCCGCGGAACCGGACACGACCGCCGGGAAGCCTTTGCCGCCGGTCTTGTGGCGCTCGGCTGCGCGTACATCAGCGGCGCGGCCTGCTATCCGCGCATGGATCTGCTTTTCGCCGCCGTGGTCACGCTGGGCATGACCTGCCTGTATCGCGGCTGGATCAAATCCTTTGCTCCCTTCTGGCTCGCCGCGGGCTTTCTGCTCATGGGCGCGGCCACGCTCATCAAGAGTCCTCTCGGCATCGCCTTTGCCGTGGTCACCAGCGTGATCTTCCTGTTCTGGCGCGGCACGCCCGGACGCCTCAACGGACGCGACGGCCTGCCCGGCTTCGTGCTCATGCTGCTCATGCTCATGGCCTGGGCGGGCGCGCTCTACCTCGGCGGGCATCAGGACTATCTGCGCGACATGGTGGGAACCCAGCTCGCGGGCCGCGTGCTGGAAGGCGGACGTCACGTCCAGCCGTGGTGGTACTATCTGGCGGCGCTGCCCATCATGTGGCTGCCGTGGATTCTCGTCATCCTTTTCGTCAACTGGTTCGCCGCCCTGCGCGGCATTCCCGCGGCCTGGAAATCCCGCAGGGAACGCGGCGGCTCAAGCTGGCTGTGGATCTGGCTCGTCACCGGCGCGGCCATGCTCTCCCTCGTGCAGGCCAAAATGAGCGTGTACGCCCTGCCGCTGCTCGCTCCTCTCGCCGTGCTCACCGGCCGCTCCGTCATGCGCCTCACCCCCGGCCGCAGCCGCTGCTTCTTCAGCCTGGTTTCCGTGCTGATCGCGCTGGCCGGCCTCGCCCTTGTGGCGCTTGAAGCCTTCCCCGTCGTACGGCCCTACATCGGCTCCTACCTGCCTGCCGTGCCCGCCATGGCCGATCCCTGGCTGGACGCCCTTCACGGCACCATGTACATGGGCGGCGTGCTCATTCTGCTCGCCGTGGCGCTGCTCTTCTTCACGCGCCTTGCGCTTCCCGGCGGCGCGCTGCTCATCACCGCGTTCGGCATGATCGTCATGCTTCTGCCCTATCAGGCCTTCGTGGCTCCTTCCATGGACAAAATCCTGAGCCCCCGCGCTCAGGCCGAAGCCATGGCAGCCAAGGTGAAGGAAGGCTACTCCCCGGCCGCGTTCGACGTGTACCCCGGCGCGTACGCCTGGCATCTCAATCTGCTGCTGCCCCAGCAGCAGGGACGCCTCGCCGTGCCCGATCTCGCCACGCCCGCCGAGCGCGACGCCTGGCTCAAGGCGCATCCCATGACCGTCATGGCCATGCCCGAATCCGACTGGAAGGCCTGGACGGACAAGCCCGCCGACGCCGCCGTGCTGCTCACCTCCTGGATGGTTCACAAGCCCTACGTGGTGGTGGCCGTGAACGCAGGCACACAGACGAGCGACGAAGCCGCCCCCGCTGACGGCACTGCCGCGGCTGAGAGCTCGGAAGCTCCCGCAGCCTCCGCGGCTCCCGCGAGCCCCACGACCGAACCCGCCGCAACTCCTGCGGCCGAGCCCGCGGCCGAAGAAGCGCCCGAGGCATCCTCTGCGCCTGCGCCCGCCGCTCCCGCCGAGCCCGCGCAAACGCCCGCAGGCAGCGCAGACAGCGCCGCCCGTTCGTAATCTCACGCCCGGCGCGAAGCTGTCGCGCCGGGCTTTTTTCCGCCCTCCGCTCCAGAACCTCAACCCGGACACGATCTCATGACCTATCTTGCCCTCATTCTCTGTGTCGCCCTGGCCTTTTTCCTCGGCTCCATCCCCTTCGGACTGGTCATCGCAAAAACCTTCAAGGGCATTGATCCCCGCAAGGCCGGAAGCGGAAACATAGGCTCCACCAACGTGGCCCGCCTGTGCGGTCTTCCCTGGGGCATCATGACGCTCTTTTGCGACATCATGAAGGGCCTGCTGCCCGTGCTGCTCGCCGTGAACGTGCTGCCGGATCCCTACATGCAGAGTCTCGTGGCGCTTGCCGCCGTCACCGGGCACATCAAGTCGCCCTTCCTGGGCTTCAAGGGCGGCAAGGGCGTGGCCACCACCATCGGCGCGCTCATTCCCCTGGCCTTCTGGCCCCTGCTGTGCGCCGTGCTCTGCTGCGTGGCCGTCACTGCCGTCACCCGCTACGTTTCTCTGGGCTCCATGGTCATGGCCGCCTCCCTCGTGGTGTTCTACGCCCTGTTCGGATACTTCCGGCTCGAACCTCTGGCCGTCGTTCTTCTGATCATGATAGTGTGGGCTCACCGCGCCAATATCGGCCGTCTCATGCGCGGCGAGGAAAGCAAGTTCCTTGCGAAAAAAAAGAGCTGAGCTCCAAAACAAAGTTCCGACTTTCATAACTGCCGACTACTGGACCTTCGTTTCATTCTATGCTAGCTTGTTTCTAAGAGCAGAAGACCGTACGGTTCGAGGTCTTTGCATCCCATGAACGCGGGTTTGCCCCGCTCCCGGCCCGGCCGGGGAAGGAATTGCTTATGCAGATCGAAGTCGTTTTCCGCAATCTTACCCCTTCCGATCCCCTGAAGAGCTACGCCCTCAAGCGTTTTCAGAAGATAGAGCGCATGGTTGGCGATGAGGAAGCAAAGCTGCTCGTCACGCTTTCCATGGAAAACAATCGTCCCAAGGCCGACCTGCTGCTTACCGGACAGAATCTGAACTTCGCCGCCAGCGAAAAGAACGACGACATGTACGCCGCCATCGACCTGTGCAACGACCGCATCGGACAGCAGCTGCGCAAGGCCAGCGAACGCCGCAGTCAGATCAACCGCGACACCATGGTCGATTCCCTCGGCAACGGCGACAACGCGTAACCTCTGATCAAAACTTCCTAGAATACACTCCAGCCTCCGGCCGCATCCGCGACCGGAGGCTCCGTTTTTCTCTCGGAGCCTGTCCCCCAAAGTTTTGCGTGACAAGCGAAATCAAAAAAAGTATCCTTTCCGCTCTAGGATTCCGGAGGCTTCAGATGACTCATGAAATAGATACGCATATCATGACGGTGGGAAAGGCAAAAATCGACAACCCCGCCATAGGCCCCTACATCGACGACACTCCCGTGCCCTTCTACCTCGACGCCGAACACGGCGGCGAAGACGTCAAGGGCCTGGAAGATACGCCCATCTATATCGAACAGGCCGGTCCCCGCGAACACGTCTATTACGATCCCGGCAAGACCAAGGCCGCCATCGTCACCTGCGGCGGACTCTGCCCCGGACTCAACGACGTCATCCGCGCCGTGGTGCTCGAATCCTACTACGGCTACGGCGTGCGCTCCATTCTCGGCATCCGCTACGGCCTCGAAGGCTTCATTCCCAAGTATCACCACGACATCATGGAGCTCACGCCCCGCAACGTGTCGGAAATCCACACCTTCGGCGGCACCATTCTGGGTTCCTCCCGCGGCCCGCAGAGCCCCGAGGAAATCGTGGACGCCCTTGAACGCATGAACGTCAACATGCTCTACATCATCGGCGGCGACGGCACCATGAAGGCCGCCTCGGCCATTCAGGAAGAAATCTTCCGCCGTCAGCTCCACACGTCCGTGATCGGCATTCCCAAGACCATCGACAACGACATCAACTTCGTGCCCAAGTCCTTCGGCTTCGACACCGCCGTGGACGTGGCCACCTCATCCCTGCGCTGCGCCCACACCGAGGCCATCGGCGCGCCCTACGGCGTGGGCCTCGTCAAGCTCATGGGCCGCGAGTCCGGCTTCATCGCCGCGCAGGCCACGCTCTCGCTCAACATCGTCAACTTCGTGCTCGTGCCCGAGGTGCCCTTCAAGCTCGAAGGCGAAGGCGGCCTGCTGCCCGCCCTTGAGGAACGCCTCAGAAACCGCTCCCACGCCGTCATCGTGGCGGCCGAAGGCGCAGGGCAGGACCTGCTCACCGCAAGCGGCAAAACCGACGCTTCCGGCAACCGCGTGCTGGGCGACATCGGCCTCTTCCTGCAGAAGGCCATCAAGAACTATTTCGCCGACAAGGACATGAACGTCACGGTCAAGTACATCGACCCGAGCTACATCGTGCGCTCCGTGCCCGCCAACACCAACGACCGCGTTTACTGCGGCCTGCTCGGGCGCAACGCCGTGCACGCGGCCATGGCCGGCAAGACCAACATGGTCGTCGCCCGCCTGCTCGACCGCTTCGTGCATCTGCCGCTCCAGCTCGTCACGCGACGCCGCCGCCAGATCGACATCAAGTCCAACTACTGGCGCTCCGTCATCGCCACCACGGGCCAGCGCCTCGCGTAGCGCGCGAATCGCCGGCGAAAAGCGCGGGCGTTCCCTTCGCCGAAAACCGGCAGGGCATCATCTTTTCAGGGCAGGCAGGAGCCGCCCGGCAGGGCCTCCGCAGCACTTCTGCGGAGGCCTTTTTTATGCCTCAGAAACGCCGCGCCGCAAGGAAACAATTTCCGTCTTGCGAACTTATGCGGAATGGCCGATGATGACAAAGGAAGAATGCCCTTCCCCCAAACCCCGTCCGACATGAGCGAATTCAGACAGATCAAGGCTTCCGCAGGTTCCGGCAAGACCTACACCCTGACCAGCAGCTTTCTTTCCCTGCTCGCGGGCTCTTCGGGCGCGTCCTGGAGCCGTCCGCCCTCAGGCTGCGCCGTGCCGGACGGCGACGCCTACGGCTGGCAGGAAATTCTCGCCATCACCTTCACCAACAAGGCCGCCACCGAAATGCGCGAGAGGCTGCTCTCGCGGCTGAAAGGCATGGCGCTCGCTTCGCCCTCCGCCGCGGCTTCGGAAAAGTTCTGGAAACCGGCAAAAGCCCGCGACGCCGTCAACATGCTCATCCGCAGCTACGGCTCCCTGAACATCCGCACCATCGACAGCCTGCTGCACCTCATGGTGCGCCTCTCCGCGCTGGACTTCGATCTTTCCCCGGACTTCGAGCCCCGCTTTGCCGACAGCGACATCACCGGCCCCATCTTCGACGACATGGCCGAGCAGGCCCGCGAAGCCCCCGAACTCGGCGACCTGTTCCGCCGCGCCTGCCGTCAGATGCTCCGTTCGGAAAAGACCCGCGGATTTCTGGCCGGAGAGCGCATCCGCGAACGCGTCACGGCCATGGTCTCGCTCATGCTCGCGGGCGACGGCTGGAACATCCGCGATCTTGCCTCGCCGGAAGAGGCGGAAGATCATTTTCAGGCCGTGCTGCGCGGCATTGAAAACGATGCCAGAGACATGCGCGCCCGCATCGAACAGGAAGAGCTCAAGGCGAGCAAGCATTTTCTCAACGCGCTGAACGCCTGCATCGAATGCGGCGGACGCGCCACCAAGCTGCCTCTCTCCTCGGCCATGTTTCAGAAGGAAAGCTTCGACGAGTGCCTGCTCAAGGCGTCGAAGGGAACTGCCAGCCTTTCGCTGCACGCGCTCTACGAAAGCCTGCAAAGCGACCTCAGGGAAGTGCGCGTGCTTCTCGGCGCGCGGCGGCTCATGCCCTTTGCCGAGCTTGCGCAGGCCGTCTATGCCAGGCTGGAGCACTACGAGCGCAAAAACGGCGTCATTGCCGCCTCGCAGGTGCCGAGGCTCGCCATTCGCGCCGCCGACGACAGCGAAGGCGTGAACGAACTCTTCTGCCGCCTCGGCGCGAGCATCACCCACATGCTCATCGACGAATTTCAGGACACGAGCCGCGATCAGTGGCTGGCGCTCCAGCCGCTGGCCGAGGAAGCGCTCGCCAAGAACGGCTCGCTCACCATCGTGGGGGACGTGAAACAGGCCATCTACGGCTGGCGCGGCGGCGACGCGGCGCTCTTCGATCAGCTCGTGCGGCCGGGTTCGCCGCTGCTTGCGCTGGTGGATCATCCCACGCTGGAAACGCTGCCCTACAACTGGCGCAGCCGTCAGCGCATCGTGGCGTGGAACAACGCCCTGTTCTCCCCGCTCGGCGACACGGACGTGGCCAAAGAACTGCTCGCCCCGCTGGCCGAAGGCGACGAAGGGCTGCTGCAGAGCGAAGCCGCGCTGCTCAGCGAAGCCTTCGACCGCGCCGCCCAGAGCGCGGAACACTGCGCGCCCGGCGGATTCGTGCGCCTGCGCACGCTCGACAAGGGCCGCGAAGAGGAAGAGCTTTCCGTGATGCTGCCGGACATGGTGGAAAAGATGGGACGCTCGCGGCCGTGGGGGGACATCTGCATTCTTGCGCGCAACAACGATCAGGCCGCCAAGGCCGCCTCGTGGCTCATGAGCCGGCGCATTCCCGTGGTCACGCAGGGGAGCCTGCTGCTCGCCGAACAGCCGGTCATTGCGGGACTTGTGAGCCTGCTGCGCTTCATGAACGATCCCGACGACGACATCGCCTTCTGGTCGGCCCTGTGCGCCCGGGAGCTGCTGCCGCCCATGACCGCGCCGGACGGCTCGCCGCTTGACGAAGGCGCACTGCTCGACTGGGCCGCGCGACGCTCCCGGCAAAAAAGCATGGCGCGTCAGTTTGCCGCCGACTTTCCCGAAGCCTGGCAGAACGTGTTTGCGCCCCTGCACGACAACGCGGGCCTGCTCACGCCCTACGACGCCGTCATGGAAGTGCTGGAGCGCTGGAACGTGTTCGAGCGCTGCGGCTCGGCCGAAGGCTTTGTGCGCCGCTTTCTGGAGGTGCTGTTCTGCGCCGAGGAACAGGGCGTGTCCGATCTTTCCGGCTTTCTCGATCTGTGGGATTCAAGCGGCAGTCAGGAAAAGGCCCCGCTGCCCGAGAGCATGGACGCCGTGCGCATCATGACCATGCACAAGGCCAAGGGGCTGGAATTCGAGGTGGTCATTCTGCCCTGGCTCAATTTTTCCCTCGGCCGGGCCTCGGACGACAAGTCCGTGTTCTGGAACAGCCGCGGCACGGGCCTGCTTGCGCCGCTGTGCCGGGAAATGGGCAGGCCATGGCTTCAGGACCGCATGGACACGGCGCGCGAATCGCTGCACCTCATCTATGTGGCCATGACCCGCGCGGTGTCCGAGCTGCACTGTTTTCTGTCCGATCCCGACGAAGGGCCCATCCCCTTCATGCTCGACGCGCTGCTCTCCCGGGTGAGAAGCTCGATGGAAGAGAAGGACGGCGCGCTCGTGTGGGGCGAAACGCCCGATCTGCCGCCTTCCGCGTCCGCTCCGGCGGACGACGCGCCTTCCGGCGAAGCGCAGAGCGCTGAAAAGACGCAGAACATCGGCGAGAGCCCGCGCGACGGCAAGGCGCAAGCCTCAGGCAGCGCCCCGGCGTCCGCCGCCCCCGCGGCAGACGAATCCACAGCCGCCCGCACGGAAGCCGAACCCGCAGCAACCGCTCCCGCGGCAGGCAATCCCGCCTCGCCCGAGGCAGCGCCCGACTCTGCGGATGCGCCGCCCGCTCCGGACGGGCAGCCGGGCGAAGACTGGCGGCCCATGGGCTGGCTTCCGCGCCTGCGCATGTTCCGCAGTCCGCTCGAAGACTGGACCTTCACGCCCAAGCGGCGCGGCACGCTCATTCATCACTGCCTGGAAAGCCTTCAGGTATCCGGCGTGGGCGAGGCCTCGGCAAGGCGCGACGCCGCGCTTGCGGCCGCGCGCGGCATTTCCACGTTTCCGCTGCCCGTGCCGGACAGGGAAAACGTGCAGAAGCAGGTGGAAGACGTTCTGTGCTGGTACGCGCTTCAGCCGGAAACGCCGCACTGGCTGGCCTTCGGCACGCCGGAGCACGCCCTGCTCGATGCAGACGGGCGTCAGTTCCGCGTGGATCTGCTGGTGGACGACGGCCGGGAACTCGTGGCCGTGGAGTACAAGACCGGCACTGCGGGCAATCTTCCCGCGCCCGAGCACAAGGCCCAGCTCATGCGCTATCTGAACCTGCTTCACGAGGCGAGCGGCGCAAACGTGCGCGGCGCGCTGGTGTATCTCGACCGCCGCGAAATATTCCCGATTCTTCCCGGAGACGACCATGAGTAGCCGCACCCGTACCTTCAGCCCGTTCCAGATCGTGCCCTGGGACGACGACTTCATGCTGCGCGTCCACGATCTTGTCCGCGACATGACGGGCGGCCGTCCCGGCAAGGCGGTCATCGTGTTTCCTCTCAATCGTCCGCGGCGCTACCTGCTCGACATCTACCGCCGGGAGGCGGACAGGCCCATGCTGCTGCCGCACATCATCAATTCGGGCCAGCTCGTGCAGACCTGCCTTGAAAGCTGGACCCGTTCCGTGCCGCGCATGGCGGGCACGCTGGATCAGGTGGCCGTGCTCAAGGAATGTCTGCTGGAAATAAGCGGTCAGGAAGAAGAAGGAAGTCCGCTTGCAAAGCTTGCCGGAAGTCTGGATGACGACGACGGCATGGCCCGCTTCTACCCCTGGGGCGTGCGCCTTGCGCATCTTCTCGACGAATGCGCCGGGCACATGGTGGAAGCCTCGGACCTGCTCCATGTGGACGACATGGTGGCTCCCTACGCGGCGGCCCTGCTCGGAAGCCTCAGCCGCATTCAGGAACGCTACCGCTCCGCGCTTCGCAGCCGCGGCCTGAGCACGGCGGGGCTCGAAGCCCAGCACGCGGCCCAGCTTGCCGGAGCCTCGCCCGATCTGCCCCTCAAGCTTCAGGGAAAGAGCGTGATTCTGGCCGGATTCGTGCGGCTCACCCGCGCGGAAGACAAGCTTTTCCGCTACCTGTGGGAACACGGGGCGCGCGTGTGCCTGCACACCGATCCGGACATTCTCTCCGGCGCGGGGCACTGGAGCTGCGCCGAACACAGGGAATGGCTTTCGCGCTGGAAGGCCCGGGGCGAAGTGCTGGGCGAGAGCCGCGGCCGGGAACCGGTCATTCACTTTCACGCGGGCTACGATCTGCACTCGCAGCTTCTGGAACTCAAAAAGGAACTGGAAACGCATCCGCACCCGGAAGAGAGCCGCGCCGTGGTCATCACCCACGACTCTCTGCTCATGCCCACGCTGCATCACATTCCGGAAAAGAGCATCAACATTTCTCTCGGCTATCCGCTGGAGCGCTCGCTGCTGGCCCAGCTTGCGGAACGGCTCATGGAAACGCGCCGCGGCATGAACGCCGCAGGCCTCGTTCACTGGAAAAGCTTCATGGCGCTCATCCGTCACCCGTACGTGCGCATGCTCGGCGTGCCCGCGGCCGAAGAAGGGGGAGAGCCCGTGCCGCTTCGCCCCTTTCTCTCCCGTCTGGAAGCCAGGCTGCGCACCGGCAGCCGCATGGTGGACGCCGGTGCCTGCACCTCCGATCTCGTGGACGACATTCTCGGCGATCTGGACGGCAGGCCCCCGGTGGAAGAGCTCAACGAAGCGACCGGCCAGCTTCTGGAAAAGGTGGTGGACACGCTCGTCACGAAGTGGCGGAATCTGGAAACGCTGGAAGACATGGCCGCAAGGCTCCGGGAACTGTGTCAGCTGCTGCTGGAATACGGCGCGCACATCTGGCCGCGCTTCCCGCTGGATGCGGAATGCCTTGCCCGCC
Organism: Mailhella sp.; assembly: GCF_057866825.1. Classification (NCBI taxonomy): domain Bacteria; kingdom Pseudomonadati; phylum Thermodesulfobacteriota; class Desulfovibrionia; order Desulfovibrionales; family Desulfovibrionaceae; genus Mailhella; species Mailhella sp. The sequence goes on along the minus strand of NZ_DBMAHT010000006.1, from coordinate 11,387 downwards.
TCATGCAGGGCGTGATTCCCGAACTTTCCGACAACGCCATGTCCGGCGAATATCTGTCCCTGGAATCCATCTTTTCCATCGTGCATCAGAATCTTGCGGAGCAGCGCGTACCCTTTGAGGCCGATCCGCTCACGGGCCTGCAGATCCTCGGCACGCTGGAAACCCGTCTGCTGCACTTCGACCGCGTGTACCTGCTCGACATGACCGAAGACGCCCTGCCCGGAGCGCCCGCGCGCGATCCGCTGCTGCCCGACAATCTCCGTCCGCTGCTCGGCCTGCCGGACAACAGCCGCCGCGACATGCTCGCCGCGCACACCTTTCACCGGCTCATCGCCGGGGCCCGGGAAGTGTTTCTCTACTGGCAGGAAGGCGTGCAGACCGGAGTCATGGACGGCAAGAAACTGCGCTCCCGGCTGGTGGAAGAAGCCGTCTGGCGGGTGGAACAGCAAAAGGGCGCGCTGCTGCGCCAGGGCTCGGAGCCGCTCTTCGCCTCGGCTTTTCCCATGGCGGAGCCGCCGGTTCCGGAGTACGCGCCCATTCTCCGCACGGACGCCATCAATGAACGCATGCATGAAGTCATGGAGCGCAAGCTCTCGCCCACGGGGCTCGACACCTACATTTCCTGCCCGGCGCGATTCTTCCGCAAGTATGTGTGCGCGCTGAAGGAAGCGGACGAAGTCGTGGAAGGCGACGACTATCTCGGCGTGGGCAACCTGCTGCACACCGTGCTTCAGCGGGCCTTCGAGCCCTTTGTCGGGCTTCCCGTGGGGCAGGGCTCCCTGCAGCCCGAGCAGCTCGAAGCGCTGTTCCGGGAAGAACTCGACGCCAGTGGCCTTGCCGTAAATCTGCCCGCGCAGAGCCGCTTCATGCTGGAAGCCGCGGGCCCGGCCAGACTGCGCGCCTTTGCCGCCGCGCAGCCCGAAGTGCTCGAACTGCTCCAGCTTGAGCACAACGTGTCGGCCGTGTTCCAGGAAGGAAAACGCCGCTTCACGCTGGAAGGAAAAATCGACCGCCTCGACCGCCGCGAGCAGGGACTCGTCATTCTCGACTACAAGAGCGGCAGCACGAGCCGGCAGCCGCACTCCTCCTTCTGGAGCGACGAGAGCCTCTGGGACGCCATGATGGAGTGGCGGCCCGGCAAGGCCGATCCGCTGCCGGACCTTGCGCGCGCCCTGCCCAGCATTCAGCTGCCCGCCTATCTCTACATGTGCGGCAACGACCCGCAGAACGCGGAATCCCTGCGCTTCGCGCCGCTCTACGACGCCGCCCTCGTGCAGCTTGCCGACCGCGGCGACGAAATTCCCCTGCTCGGCGCAAACATCGACGAAATGACGCGCGAGAGCATCATCACGGAGCGCATTCCCGCCCTGCTCGGCTTCGTGCTGCGGCACATGGCCACGGCCGAGAGCTTCGCGCCGCGCCGCACCGACCGCTGCGAGCGCTGCCCCTACCGGAACTGCTGCCGCTGAAAGGAGCGAAGCCCGACGCGACCTTGAAACGCCCCGAAAGGCGCAGAAAGCTTTCAGGAAAACGCACAGAAAAGCGCTCCCGGAACCATGTTCCGGGAGCGCTTCGACCTCTGCTTCGTCCGCTCTTTTGAGGCTTACGCCTCGGCGCGGGAATCCTGTTTTTCGTCCTCGGCAAGCATCTCGTCGAGCACCGCGCAGGTCTGCGCGAGCATGTCTGCACACACGGTGGCAAAAAGGCCCTTTTCCGCGGCGGCCTTCATCACGCCCGGCTGCGTGATGTCCATGCCGAGAATATCCCGGCAGGAGCGGCACGGCTGCATTTTCGACAGACGCCTTTCAAATTCCGACACCTTTTCCACGAGCAGCGCCTTTTTGGCCTTGCCCTCTTCCAGCGTGTCCGCCCTGCCGTAGCGAAGCCCGAGCACGATGTGCGCGCCGCAGATGCAGCCGCAGGTGTCCGCATGCCCCATGCCCGTGCCGAACGCCGAGCCCATGCCCACGGCCAGAGAATCCTCAATGCCGAGACGCGGCGCGCAGTGCAGGCACACCTTCTGCGCGCACAGTCCGAAACGTGATACCATAATGCCTCCGAAATACTGTTCGCTCTCCGGGCAGACCTCCATGCCGAAGCGCCGTTTTCCACACAAAAAATCCGGGGCCGGGCCGGACGCGCATGAAATTCACGACGCCCAGCACAAACGGACTGCCGTCCCCTGCGCAGAGCGCTCGCGCCTGAAACGTCAGTTTTTGCGAAGAAGTTTCTGCACGTCCATGTCGTGGCCGAGCACGAACACGTTTTCCCCGGCCTGAAAGCAGTGCGACGGGCCGGGCATGGGCTGGAGCTCGTCGCCCTTCTTCACGCCGAGCACGTTCACCCGGTAGCGCTGACGCACGGCCAGTTCCTTCACGGTCTTGCCCTGCCATTCCTCGGGCGTGGCTATCTCGTAAATGGAGTACTCGGGCGAGAGCTTCACGTAGTCGAAAATATGATCGCTGCTGTAGCGCATGGCGGCCCAGTCGGCGGTCTGACGCTCGGGGTACACCACGTCGTCCGCGCCGTTGCGCAGAAGGAACTTGGCGTGAACCTGCCGCGACGCCCGGGACAACACAAAACGCGCCCCGTGCTCCTTGAGCAGCGCCGTGGTTTCCAGAGAACTCTGGAAGTCGTCGCCGATGGCGACCACGCACATGTCGAAATTGCTCACGCCCAGCGACCGGATGAACGTTTCGCTGGTGGCATCCGCAATCTGGGCGCTGGTCACGAAGTCCAGCGCTTCGTTGACGCGCTGTTCGTTTTTGTCGATGGCGAGCACGTCGTGATTCAGTTCGCGCAGCTTTCTTGCCATGCGGCGGCCGAAACGACCGAGTCCTATGAGCAGTACGGATTTCATGCGGCACACTCCTTTCAGCCCACGGCCACATCTTCAGAAGGATAGCGGAAGGCGTCCTGACGCAGGCCGGACGACACCGCAAACACGACCGTGAGGCTGCCCACCCTGCCGAAATACATGAGCAGAATGAGAATGCCGCGCGAGGCGTCGGAAAGTTCCGGCGTCGCGCCCAGGGAAAGTCCCACGGTGCCAATGGCCGAAGCGGACTCGAAGAACGCCGTCATGAGCGGCAGCTCGTCGAAGGCGGAAATCAGCATGCCCCCGGCCAGAAAGAGCAGAAGATAAAACATGAATATGCCCGACGCCCGGCGCAGGGCCATGTCCGGCAGTCTGCGGCCGAAGCCGCGCACGTCGTTGCGGTGCAGGAAGATGGAGAGCAGTCCCAGAAGCAGCACGGCGAGCGTGGTGACCTTGAAGCCGCCGCCCGTGGAGCCGGGAGCTGCGCCCACCAGCATGAGCAGCATGGTGACCAGCTTGCCGAGCGGACTCAGCGCGGCGAGATCCACGCTGTTGAAGCCCGCCGTGCGCGGACTCACGGACTGGAAAAACGCGGCGAGCGCGGCCTCCGGGCCGGACATGCCCCAGCTTTCGCGCCGGAACTCGCAGAAAAAGAAGAAGAGGAAGCCGACAAGAAGAAGCGCGGCGGTAAAGAGCAGCACGAGCTTGCTCTGCAGGCGGTAGCTGCGGAAATTCGCGCCGTGCGAGCGCACATCGTCGAGCGTGAGAAAGCCGATGCCGCCCGTGATGATGAGCGCGGCCACCACAAGACAGACCAGCGGATCCGACGCGTAGGCCGTGAGCGAAGCGTAGGGATGCGCCTCTCCCATGAGATCGAAACCGGCGTTGCAGAAGGCCGACACGGAATGAAACAGGGCCATCCACAGGCCCCTGCCGAGTCCCACCTGCGGGCAGAAGCGCAGCGCGAGCAGCGCCGCTCCGGCAAGTTCCACGGCCAGCACGGTTTTAAAAATGAAGCCCGTCAGGCGAACTATGCCTGCAAGCTGCGGCGCGGAAATGGATTCCTGCATGACCCAGCGCAGCCGGAAGCCTATCTTCTGCCCCGCGAGCACGGCCACGGCCACGGCCATGCTCATGACGCCGAGGCCGCCCGCCTGAATGAGCATGAGAATGATCGCCTGGCCGAATTCCGACCAGTAACGCGCGGTGTCGTGAACCACGAGGCCGGTCACGGTAATGGCGGACGTGGCCGTGAACAGCGCGTCGCAAAGTCCCGGCCCGACGCCGTCCCTGGTGGTGAAGGGCAGCATGAGCAGAGCCGTGCCGCAGAGGATGAACAGAAAATAGCCCAGAATGATGATCTGCGAAGGGCTGATGCGTTCTTTGATCCAGAATGACATCTCTTTCTCCGGCTGTCGGCCCGCCCCGGCGTAGTATTGGAGGCCAGCTTTGAGTAGCACGCCCGCGGTGCGCAGGCAAGACGCCGCGCTTTCGGGCAACGAACGGCGTCCCGGCGTGTTTCCCGCGCCCCCGGTCAAAAGGGGCGCAGGCGGCGTTCGCCTTCCGGGCGGACGGCCCGTGCGCTTCGGAAGGACGAGGCTCTCATGCCGTCAGGCTGCGCGCCCCGTCAAAACGACGCAAGACGCGCCACGAGCCGGAGAATTGCGGCCCGGCCGGAACAGTCAGGACTGTGCTTCCGAAGGCTCGACATAGGTGGTTTCGAGGTCGTCGAAGGCCGTGAATTCCGGCCGGTAGGCGAGCTTCACCGTGCCGGTGGGACCGTTTCTGTGCTTGCCGATGATGATTTCGGCAATGCCGGTCTTCTGATGGTCGTCCTTCTTGTTGTAGGCGTCCTCGCGGTGGATGAACATGATGAGGTCGGCGTCCTGTTCAATGGCGCCGGATTCGCGCAGGTCGGAAAGCACAGGACGCTTGTCGGTACGCTCTTCCACCTTTCGATTGAGCTGGGAAAGCGCAATGACGGGAACCTTGAGTTCCTTGGCGAGCGCCTTCAGGTTGCGCGAGATGTCGGAAATTTCCAGTTCGCGGGAGTCGTTGCGCGAGGAGTGCATGAGCTGCAGGTAGTCCACCATGACGAGGTCGAGGCCGTGCTCGGCCTTGAGGCGGCGGCAGCGGGCGCGAAGCGCAAGCGGAGTCAGACCCGCGGTGTCGTCGATGAATATCTTGGCCTGGGAGAGCGCGTCGGCCGAGGCGGAAAGCTTGGCCCAGTCGTCGTCTTCCAGAAAGCCGCGGCGCACGCGGGAGAGCTCCACCCGGCCCCAGGCGCAGAGCATGCGGTCCATGAGCGATTCCTTGCTCATTTCCAGAGAAAAGATGGCCACCGTGGCTCCGCCGGAGAGCGCGGCGCGCATGGCCACGTTGAGGGCGAAGGCCGTCTTGCCCATGGAGGGGCGGGCCGCAAGAATGATGAGGTCGGTGGGCTGGAGGCCGGCGGTCATTCTGTCGAGCATCATGTAGCCCGTGGGCACGCCGGTGGTCACGCTCTTGTTGTTGTAGCGGGCGAGCAGCTCGTCGAACACGGAACGCACAAGTTCGCTGCTGCTTGCAAAGGTCTTGCTGTTGGCGCGTTCGGAAATGGAAAATATGGCGCGCTCCGATTCGTCGAGGAGCGTGGGCACGTCCTTGGAGGCGTCGTAGCAGTTGCTGATGATCTGGGCGGAAGTGTCGATGAGCGCGCGCTGCATGGCCTTGTCGCGCACGATTTTCGCCCAGTGAACGGCGTTGGCGCCGCTCACCACGGCGCGGGAAAGTTCGCCGAGATAGGCCGCACCGCCCGCGGCCTCAAGCTGGGAATGGCTGACCAGCCAGTCGAACACCGTCACTTCGTCCACGGGGGTGTTCTGTTCGCACAGCGCCACGAACGCGCCGAAGATGATCCGGTGCGCAGGAACGTAGAAATCTACGGGACGAAGCTGATCGACGAGCTCCTGAAGCAGGTCGGGCCGCAGGAACACGCCGCTCAGAACGGCCTGTTCGGCCTCTTCGTTGTGCGGCGGAACGCGGCGCAGAAGGTCGTCGCGCGCGCGATCGGAGATTTCGCCTTCCCCGCGGGAAGAACGACGAGAGCCGCCGCTCCGCGAAGGAGCGGCGGCTTCATTCATGACGGTATCCGGGCTGTCCATGACTCGTCAGGCTTCCGGGGAAGCTGATTAGGCATTTTCAGCAGGAGCTTCCGCTTCGGCGGCGGGAGCTTCCACGGGGGCTTCTTCTTCAGCGATGTGCTTTTCTTCAGACACGATCTTCACGGTGAAGGAAGGAACCACGTCGGCATGCAGACGGGCGCGCACGTTGTGTTCGCCCAGGGTGCGGATGGAGCCGTCGAGAAGCAGACGATGACGATCCACTTCGATGCCCATGGCGGCGAGAGCGTCGCCGATCATGGCCGGGGTGACGGAACCATAGAGCTTGTCGTTTTCGCCAACGCGCATGGCGATGGTCACCACCACGCCTTCGAGCTTGGAAGCGAGGTCGGCGGCAGCGGCGCGGAGGGCGTCCATGCGGGCCTGCAGCTTCTTGCGTTCGAGTTCAAACACGCGGATGTTGGCGGGAGTGGCCAGGCTGGCAAGCTGCTGAGGAAGCAGATAGTTGCGGCCGTAGCCGGGCTTGACATTGACGATGTCGCCAAGGTGACCGAGCTTTTCAACGTCGGCACGAAGAATAACTTTCATTTTGTCTCCTATGCCGTTAGATGTTGGTCTTCTTCTTGAGTTCGCTGGAATGAGCGGAAGTGTAGAACAGCAGGGCCATCTGGCGGGCACGCTTGATTTCGGTGGTCAGAGCGCGCTGATGCTTGGCGCAGGTGCCGGTAATGCGACGGGCGACGATCTTGCCGCGTTCGGTGATGAAGTCGCGGAGAATGTCGGGACGCTTGTAGTCGAGAGCCAGTTCGGCGTCGGCGCAGAAGCGGCAGAACTTGCGGCGAGGAGCAAACTTCTTACGGAAAGCCATTACGCGACCTCCTCGGTGGCTTCGACGGAGTCGGCCAGCTTGACGGTCATGAACTTGAACACGCCGTCGGTGATGCGGATGATGCGTTCCAGTTCAGCCACGAGCTGAGAAGGAGCGGCATATTCAAGACGAACATAGAAGCCGCGCATCTGCTTGCGGACGGGATAGGCCAGGTCGCGCATGCCCCACTGATCCACGACGAGCATCTTGCCGCCTTCGCGGGTGATGACTTCGTCCATGGTCTTCAGGACGGTTTCGCGCTCTTCCACAGACAGCTCCGGAGAAAGGAGCAGCAGGGTTTCCATTTTGCGCATGTAGGATATCTCCTTACGGTCAGAGGTCCGCCGCTTCCGACTTCCTGCCGGAAAAACCATACGGCGAACAAGGTGAACTGTCGTATTTACTAGGGTGCCGCGCTTCTGTCAAGTCAAAAAAGGCGCACGGGCGGCGCGACCGGGAGGCAGGAAAGTTGCGCGCTCATCGCACTGCGTCTCCGGCAGCCGCCGGGCCTTTCGCTTCGGAACAGAAGCCGCGGACAGGCGGACGCCGCGATGCGCCGACGCCTGACGCAGGCGGCACCGGCATCGCCACATCATCAATAAAAATAAAGAAGCGAGCGGCGATCATCAGGCCGGAGCGTCGGGCCCGGACTCAGGCCGAAACTCGCGGCATCTTTGCGGCGAGCCCCCGACGCTGCGGAGCCTGCGGGCCTTTCACGCCGCGGAACGTCGAACGCAGCAGATTGCGCCCGGCAGAGGCCGGACGCGCCGCTTCTGCTTCATTTCGATCAGAACAGAATGATCTGATTGGTGCTCACCGAACCCACCACGGGCGCGAGAAGGCTGTCGGAAATGCCGACGCCCACGCGCGCGACGGGCGAGACGGGCTCGGTCACGCCTTCCAGCGTAAACGCCTTCTGCGAGCGAGCGATGAACGCCGAAATATCGGTCACGCGCGGATTCATGCCGGCCAGCAGTTCGGGCGCCGGTTCGCGGTATTCGACCACCAGCTTGTCCTTCTGCGTGGTGCTCGTCCATTCATAACGCGCCACCAGCGTGTCGCCCTTCCAGGCCGTCTTTCCTGCGCCGAGGAACAGGGGCGTCCACGGATCCATGGAGGCCGGACGCACATACACGCGCACGGTGGCGTCGTTGGGGCCGACGCCGTTGCTCTCGTAAAACACCTTCAGCTTCTGATATTCCACGCCCACGGCGCGCACTTCCCAGATCAGTCCGGTGGGGCACTCGGCCAGCATGACGGCGAGCTGCGAGCCTTCCCGTTCCTGAAGCGAGAACCACACGTTGGCGGACACGCAGTTCATGAAGCTGTTCTCGTAGGGCACGCGGCACAGCGTGTAGCCGGAAAGCACGTTGGCATATCCTTCCGCGGCCTTCACGCTCACCGTGGGAGACGACGTGGACACGAAATCTCCGGTGGCGGCGTCCAGACCTCTGTAGATGGGAGCGCCGACGCATCCGCCGAGAAGCGTCACGACGCAGAGCGCCGCGCAGGCCAGAATATGTTTCATAAAGACCCCTCGTTTCAATGGGTTGTCCGAATTTCCCGAATGTCAGGAACTGTCAGCATAAAGCCTTCCCGGCGGATTGGCAACGGGAAGAGATTCCATCGGAGAATGGAGAATCGGTCTTGCCCTCTTCGTCCGCCGATGGCACACTGACGCCCATGAACGTCACTGTTGCCATAAGCGGCGGAACCGACAGCCTCTTCGCCCTGCTCAGCCTCAAGGAGCAGGGACACTCGGTCACGGCTCTGCACGCGCGCTTTCTCCCCGGAGCGGCCGGAACCGAAGCTGTTCCCGCCATGGAAGCCCTCTGCCGTTCCTTCGGCATTCCCCTGCACGTGGTCGATCTCTCCGAAGAGTTCTGCCGCTGCGTCATGACTCCCTTTGCCGAAGAGCACGCCCGGGCGCGCACCCCCAATCCCTGCGCCCTGTGCAACCGGACCATGAAGTTCGGTCGCCTGTTCGACTGCGCCATGAACTACGGCGAAGCGTTCGCCACCGGTCACTACGCCGCGGTGGCGGAACATCCCGTTTACGGCCGGACGCTGCGCGCAGGACGCGACGGCACCAAGGATCAGAGCTACTTTCTCGCGCTGGTTCCCGTCGAGCGCCTGCGCCGCTGCCTCTTTCCGCTCGCGGAATGGAAAAAATCCGACATCCGCGCCAGCCTTGCCGAGCGCGGCATCACGCCGCCCGTGCCCGCCGAAAGTCAGGAAATCTGCTTCATTCCGGGCGACGATCACTACGCCTGGCTCGAAGAGCGCCGCGCCCGCGGTCTGCGTCTGCCCGGTCCCGGCCCCGTGCTGCTCGCCGGAGAAAACCGCGTCATCGCGCAGCATCGGGGACTGTGGCAGTACACCGAAGGCCAGCGCCGCGGACTCGGCATTCCCTGGAAGGAGCCGCTTTACGTGCTGAGACGCCTGCGGGATTCCAACACCCTCGTGGTCGGGCCGAAGAACCTGCTTCCCGCAACCACGTGTTCCGCCGGAGCGCTGAATCTCATGGTCGCCCCCGAGCTCTGGCCGGAACGGCTCTTCGTGCGCGTGCGCTACCATCAGGCTCCGACGCCCGCCCGCGTGAGCGTGGCCGAAGAGCGCATGACCATAACCTTCGACACGCCCCAGCAGCCTCCGGCCCCCGGACAGATCGCCGCCGTGTACGACGCGGACGGCTTCGTGCTTGCGGGCGGCATTCTGGACTAGCACCGCAGAAGAAGGCCCGGTGAAGCCCGGCCGCCCGGCCTTCGCCGCGCGGACGAAAAACGGGGCGTTCCGCCTGCACAAACGCCCCCCCCGGCTCCGTTGCCGAAAACGGCGCTTCGTTGCTCCGCGAGAATGGCGCAGAGCAAGCCCGACCGCGCCGACAATCCCCGCGCTTCTACTTCCAAGGAGAGCGCCTGGTGAATCCGGCAGGCCGACGCCCGGCAGACGAGCGCCGGGCCAAATACCACTGCACGCCGGAGAGCACGGCATTTTCTTCCGAAGTTTCGCGCAAGGTTGCCGGCGTCACTTGATTCCCGGAGCCGGTGCGGCTATGATGTGGCCCGGTCTGCCGCCGAAATGCGGCAGAACCGACGTTTTCCATGCAACATGGCGACGAAGCGGCGCATTCCGCTCCGTCTTTCCCATACAACGCCCAGTGAGGACACTACATGATTGGTATTTCCAAGCTTTACTGCGGACAGGTGGAACCCTCCGACGCCCTGCGTTACGGTCGCCAGTCCGGCAAGCTGCCTTCTCACCTTCTCCAGTTCTCCGCCGACAAGAAGCCGGTCGTCGTCTGGAACATGACGCGCCGCTGCAACCTTAAATGCGTCCACTGCTACGCCCAAGCCGAAACCGACAAGGGCGTCGATCCCATTTCCACCGAACAGGCCAAGGTCATGATCGACGACCTCGCCGCCTACGGCGCGCCGGTCATGCTCTTTTCCGGCGGCGAGCCCACCATCCGCAAGGACATGCCCGAACTTGCCAGCTACGCCACCAGCAAGGGCATGCGCGCGGTCATTTCCACCAACGGCACGCTCATCGACCGCGCCATGGCCAAGCAGCTCAAGGAAGTCGGCCTTTCCTACGTGGGCGTTTCCCTCGACGGCGGCGAAGAGGTCCACGACCACTTCCGCGGCGTGAAGGGCGCGTTCCGCCGGGCCCTCGAAGGCCTCGACTACTGCCGCGAAGAAGGCATCAAGGTGGGCCTGCGCTTCACCATCAACAAGCGCAACGCCGTGGAAATCCCCAAGATTTTCGACATCCTGCGCGAACGCAACATTCCCCGCGTGTGCTTCTATCACCTGGTGTACTCGGGCCGCGGCACCGAGCTCATCAATGAAGACCTGAACCATCAGGAAACCCGCGCCGTGGTCGATCTCATCATGGACAAGACCCGCGAATGCTTCGACGCCGGCACCCCCAAGGAAGTGCTCACCGTGGACAACCACGCCGACGGCCCCTACGTGTGGATGCGCCTGCTCAAGGAAGATCCCAAGCGCGCCGAAGAAGTGTTCCAGCTGCTGCAGTTCAACGAGGGCAACAGCTCCGGCCGCGGCATCGGCTGCATTTCCTGGAACGGCGACGTTTCTGCCGACCAGTTCTGGCGTCATCACGTGTTCGGCAACGTGCTTGAACGTCCCTTCTCCGAAATCTGGGACGACCCGAACATCGAACTGCTGCACAAGCTCAAGGACAAGAAGCCCTACGTGAAGGGCCGCTGCGCCAAGTGCCGCTTCCTCAACATCTGCGGCGGCAACTTCCGCTCCCGCGCCGAAGCCTACTACGGCGATGAGTGGGCCGAAGATCCGGCCTGCTACCTCACCGACGAAGAAATCGGCATCAAGTAGCACACAGCTCACCACAACGGGGAGGCTCCGCGGAGCTTCCCCGTTTTCTATTTTCCCCAAAAATATTGCATTTTCTAAGACTACCGCAGACAGTTCAAAAATCAGAAACGTGATCCCATGGCCATCCCTTCTCTTGACAGCTATCTTTTCGCCACGCTTTCCACGGCTCCCAAAGACACTCCCTTTTCCATCAATGAGGTGGTGGGGCCAGTCACTCAAATGCTGCATGTTTCCAAAGAGGA
>NZ_DBMAHT010000005.1:0-56708 GCF_057866825.1 Mailhella sp. | reverse complement strand
CCGAAAAGCCCGCGCGCAGCGGGCAGATCGTTCCGCCCTCCTCCCAGAGCGCCGCCTGCATGCCGCACACTTCGCCGACGCTGCCGCCCCGCGCGATGCAGCCACCAAGGACGTCGCCGAACGGCACGACGCGGGAGATGGCCGCCCTTCCACGTCGGCAACGACAAAGTCCGAAGTTCTGCCTCCGCCCCGTTGTTCTTCCGGGCCGAAAAAACGAAGGACACACTGCCCCCCTCCGCCCCGAGGAAACGGCAACCGAAGCCGCCCTCCGCCTTCGGTCGCGCAAGGCACGCGAAAGCCCGTATCCTTTCCCGAGCCCGCAAAAATCATGAAGGCGCCTCCTTCTTCCCAGGCAAAGGCGATTCGTCGCTTTTTCGGACTCCGTCGGCGGGAGAGACGAGATCGCCCGCCCCGTGAAAGCGATCCGTCCGCCGAAAACGCGCGGCGCAGAAAAGCCCGGAGAAAATTTCTTGACAAATTAATCATTCAAAGATATTTGATATCGTTCTTTGGCCTAACTTTGTGTTTTTATTTTGGAGGAACACATGCCTACTATTCAGCAGCTTATCCGTATCGAACGGAAGAAGGTGGTGAAGAGAAAGAAGACCCCGGCCCTGCAGGAATGCCCCCAGCGCCGCGGCGTGTGCACCCGCGTGTACACCACCACCCCCAAGAAGCCTAACTCCGCTCTTCGTAAGGTCGCCCGTGTGCGCCTGACCAACGGCATCGAAGTTTCGGCTTACATCCCCGGCGAAGGCCACAACCTTCAGGAACACTCCGTCGTGATGATCCGCGGCGGCCGTGTGAAGGACCTCCCCGGTGTCCGTTACCACATCGTTCGTGGTACCCTGGACACCTCCGGCGTGCAGGATCGCCGTCAGCGTCGTTCCAAGTACGGCGCCAAGCGTCCCAAGAACTGATCCTAGAGCGAACGCTCCATTTTTATGGTCTCTCAGTGGTTCTGAAGGCCATTCCAACTTGTTTACGGAGGAATCACCATGCCCCGCAAAGGTCCCATTGCAAAAAGGGAAATCTTGCCCGATCCTATTTACAACAGCCGCCTCGTGGCCCGCTTCGTGAACCGTCTCATGTACGACGGCAAGAAGGGCCCCGCGGAAACCATCTTCTACCGTTCGCTTGAAATCCTCGGCGAAAAGACCGGTGAAGACGCTCTGCACGCTTTCGAGAAGGCTGTGGAAAACGTGAAGCCCCACGTTGAAGTCAAGTCCCGTCGCGTCGGCGGCGCCAACTATCAGGTGCCCGTCGAAGTGCGTCCCGAACGCCAGATCTCCCTGGCTCTGCGCTGGCTCATCACCTATTCCCGCGCCCGCGGCGAAAAGGGCATGATTGCCAAGCTCTCCGCCGAACTCATCGACGCCTTCAACAACCGTGGTGGTTCCGTGAAGAAGAAGGAAGACACCCACCGCATGGCCGAAGCCAACAAGGCTTTCGCTCATTTCCGCTGGTAGGCCGCCATGTCGAACCGTACCTTTGAAATCAAGGATCTGCGCAATATCGGCATCATGGCCCATATTGACGCCGGCAAGACGACGACCACCGAACGCATCCTTTTCTACACCGGCGTGAACCACAAGATTGGTGAAACGCACGAAGGTGAGTCCACCATGGACTGGATGGAACAGGAAAAGGAACGCGGCATCACCATCACTTCCGCCGCCACCCACTGCCAGTGGAAGGGCCGCACCATCAACATCATCGACACCCCCGGCCACGTGGACTTCACCATTGAAGTGGAACGTTCCCTGCGCGTGCTCGACGGTGCCGTGGCCGTGTTCGACGGCGTGAACGGCGTGGAACCCCAGTCTGAAACGGTGTGGCGTCAGGCCAACCGCTACAACGTGCCCCGCATCTGCTTCATCAACAAGATGGACAGAATCGGCGCCGACTTCTTCCATTCCGTGCAGACCATCCATGATCGTCTGAAGGCCAACCCCGTCATGCTGCAGCTGCCCATCGGCCACGAAGACGAATTCCGCGGCGTGGTGGACCTCGTCAAGGGCAAGGCCATCATGTTCGACAAGGACAGCAAGGGTTCCAAGTTCTGGGAAGAAGAAATCCCCGACGACCTCAAGGATCTCTACGAGGAAAAGCGCCTGGAAATGATGGAAGCCGTGGCTGAAGAAGACGAAGCCATGATGGAAAAGTACCTCGAGGAAGGCACCCTTTCCGAGGAAGATCTCCATTACTGCATCCGCAAGGCCACCATCGCCCAGACCATCGTGCCCGTGCTGTGCGGCACCGCCTTCCGCAACGTGGGCGTGCAGCCCCTGCTCGACGCCATCGTCGAGTACCTGCCTTCTCCGCTCGACATCGAGCAGATGAAGGGCACGAATCCCAACAACGGCGAAGAAGTGCTCTGCCCCGCCGACGACAAGGCTCCTCTGGCCGGCCTCGTGTTCAAGCTGGCCGCCGACCCCTACATCGGCCACCTCTCCTTCTTCCGCGTGTACTCCGGCTATGTGGAACCCGGCATGTCCGTGCTGAACTCCACTTCCGGCAAGACCGAACGCATCGGCCGTATCGTGCGCATGCACGCCAACAAGCGTGAAGAAATCAAGTGGGCCGGCGCCGGCGACATCGTCGCCCTCGTGGGCCTCAAGAACGTCTCCACCGGCGACACCCTCTGCCACGACGACGCTCCCGTGGTTCTGGAATCCCTGGACATCCCGGATCCCGTCATCCAGGTTGCCATCGAACCCAAGACCAAGGCCGACCGCGACGCTCTGTCCGCCGCCCTCAACAAGCTCTCCAAGGAAGATCCTTCCTTCCGCGTGACGGGCGACGAGGAAACCGGTCAGACCCTCATCGCCGGCATGGGCGAGCTGCACCTCGACATCATCGTCGACCGCCTCACCCGTGAATTCAACGTGAACGCCAACGTGGGCAAGCCCCAGGTTGCGTATCGCGAAACCATCACCAAACCCTCCAAGTCCGACACCAAGTACGCCAAGCAGTCCGGCGGTCGCGGTCAGTACGGTCACGCCGTCATCGAGATCGAGCCGAATCCTGGCAAGGGCTACGAGTTCATCAACTCCATCACCGGCGGCGTCATTCCCAAGGAATACATCCCCGCCATCGACAAGGGTATTCAGGACGCCCTGAAGAGCGGCGTGCTTGCCGGCTATCCCGCCGTCGACGTGAAGGTCAACCTCGTGTTCGGTTCCTACCACGAAGTGGACTCCTCCGAACAGGCCTTCTACGTGACCGGCTCCATGGCCATCAAGGACGCCATGCGCAAGGCCAGCCCCGTGCTGCTGGAACCCATCATGAGCGTGGAAGTGGTGACTCCCGAAGACTACCTCGGCGACGTCATGGGCGACCTCAACGGTCGTCGCGGCAAGGTGCAGGCCATGGAAGCCCGCGCCGGCGCCCAGGTCATCAGCTGCTTCGTGCCGCTGTCCGAAATGTTCGGCTACGCTACCGACCTGCGCTCCCGCACTCAGGGCCGCGCCACCTTCAGCATGCAGTTCGACCACTACGAAAAAGTGCCGGCCAGCATTTCTGAAGAACTGGTAGCCAAGAAGAAATAAGCAGGGATTTCCCTGACAGGTCAAAGAACTCGAAGGCCGGGGCGAAGCTCCGGCCTTCTCTTTTGCGGAGAACGACATGACGGAACGGGAAAAAATGATCGCCGGTCAAATCTACAGCACGCAGGACGAAGAACTCATCCATCTGCACCGCGCCTGCGTGGACGCCTGCGTGCTCTGCGACCGATATCTTCCCTCGCAGCTCGACGAGCGGCGCGAGCATCTGTGCCGCATTCTGGGCCGCACGGGAGAAAACTTCCTCATCGAGCCGGGATTTCGCTGCGACTACGGCTTCAACATCGAAATCGGCGAGAACTTCTTTGCCAACTACAATCTCGTGATTCTCGACTGCGCACCCGTGCGCTTCGGCCGCAACTGCTTCATCGGACCGCAATGCGGCATCTACACCGCCGTGCATCCGCTGGACGCCAAAGAGCGCGCCACGGGCATGGAGTACGCAAAGCCCGTCACCGTGGGCGACGACGTATGGTTCGGCGGACACGTCACCGTTCTGCCGGGCGTCAGCATCGGCGACGGAGCCGTCATCGGCGCAGGCAGCGTGGTCACGCACAGCATTCCCGCGCGCGTGGTGGCGGCGGGCAATCCCTGCCGCGTGCTGCGCCCCATTGAAAAGAGTCCCGTTTCAGGCCGCAGCGTTGACTAAACGCGCGTATGCCGCTATTGCTTGCTCCAAATCAACCGCAGCGGTCGGACGCCGAAGCGCCCGCACCGAGCAAAGGAGTTCACTCATGGCCAACATGAAAGCCAAATATCTCGGCGACCTGCGTGTCGAATGCACGCATCTTGCCAGCGGAACCACCATCGTCACCGACGCCCCGGTGGACAATCAGGGCAAGGGCGAGGCCTTTTCCCCCACCGATCTGTGCGCCACGGCTCTGGCCTCCTGCGCCATGACCATCATCGGCATTTACGCCAAGCAGCACGACGTGGATGTGACCGGCACGGAAATTTCCATCACCAAGGTCATGAGCGCGAGTCCCCGCCGCATCGGCAAAATAGAAGTCGTGCTCGACATGCCCGACCGCGAATACACCGATCGTCAGAAAGCCGCCATCGAGCACTGCGCGCACAGCTGCCCCGTGCATCTGAGCCTTCATCCTGACGTGGAACAGGAATTTGTTTTCCGCTGGAAACACTGATGGTGCGCCGCCTCTGCGGCGATACTGCGGCCTGCGTCAACATGCGCAGGCCTTTTTTTATTCTTCGCTCGACACGGAGTTTTCGCACCGCACGCCCCGCTTCATCATGCGGATCTGCCCGTCGTGCGCGCCGTTTCCGCCTTTTTCCCGGCAGGCATTCGCCGTTCTCACCGAGTCTCGTTGTCCTCGCCCCCTTTCCCTCATCCCGGCGTCTGCGAGCTGCCCTTGCCTGGATGCTTCCCCTCTTGCCGTCGCCCTTCCCGCACTGTGTCTCGAATGATGCTCCGCGAACACCGTCCGTTTGATGATCAAGCCCCGGCGCCTGCGGCGCGTCCGGACGCAACTGCTCCGCCGCAATGCAGAACATCCGCGCGGCCCGACTCTGAACAACTTCAGCCCGCTGTGCAGTTCCGGGGCTCTGCGCGCATCCTCAGACAAAAATGCACTTGTCGGATCCACTGGTCGCCAAAATGTTTTTTCGCGCCTCCATCGCCCTGTCAGGGGCATTCCATCGTCTGAAAAGACAAGAACTCTCCGAGGTTACGCAGCTTTTTCCCCGCCGAAAGAGCCTTCTCCCGTGTGGGCTGCGGCCCGCACATGGATGTGCCCCCACGCTCTGACAAGACCGCTTCTTGTCCGCTCAACGTTCCTCCTCCGCGCTCCCGCCGCTTTTCCCCTTTCTCTCACGATCTCGATTCGTCCCCGCAGCAACGGACACGCCCCCCCCCTCTTCCGCATCCCAACTTTCGAGGCCGCGGCTCTCCTGCCCCCCTTCTCTTCCGCGCTCGTTTTCTCCTGCCTCTCTCCTGCCGTCGTGCGTCCTTCCCGGAGTTCTCTCCAGACGCGACGACACGAAGATCGCTCCCCGGTGTCATCCTTCTCCCGGCACGGCCTGCGCATGCCGCCTTTTCCCTTGGCACCTCATGAATCCTCATACCCGAAACAAAAGATGCCTCCCGGTAGTGCCGCTTTTCCCCGCCGGCTCGTCTTCCCCTCTTTGCCTTGCGTTCACGTTCCGCGCCCCCCTTCGCCTGCTCCGCATCGTCTTTGCATCCCCCGGTGAAAACTCCGACAACATCCGGCATGCTTTCGTCCCGCTGCATCTCCATACCATATGCAAAAGGCCCGCCTGCATGAAGCAGACGGGCCTTTGCACTGCAAAAAAGCGCCGATTAGAAATCAGGCGTGCATTCCAGGCTGAGATCGTTGGGGATCACCATGACGGGAATGCGGGTCTTGCCGATGATGCTTTCAGAAGGCTTGTTGAACAGAGAACCGAACAGGCCCTTGGTGGACATGCTGCCGATGACGATGAGATCGGCGCAGTACTTGTCGATGACCTTGAGCAGTTCTTCTTCCACCTTGCCTTCAGTCAGCACGATGGTGGTGTCGAGACCGGCGAAGTGCTTATTCACATACTCGGTGAACGCTTCTTCGTTGGCCTTGCGGCTTTCTTCGATGAGCTTTTCCACCATGTTCTTGCTGCCGGTGCGGCGCAGAATGGCTTCGTTGTCGGCAGCCACGTGAACGAGAATCAGCTTGGCGTCGTTCTGACGGGTGATGTCGTTGACGTACTGCGCCACGTCATCAGGGTTTTCGGAAAGGCTGATGCAGCAGACAATATTGGAAAAAACAGACATGATATCCTCCTGTTTTTGATGAGCAGAATAATGCTTCGTCACGCTCTACTTTTCCGTAATAGGGAATCCGTTGTCAAGCAGATGTAAAAAAAAACATGCCGGGACAACAGGTTTTCATTTTGCGCCCGTCGTTCTGCCGCAATTCGCGTCGAGAAAGAACAAGCCTGAAAAAATTTTTTCTTTCCGTGCGCGCAAGGGCCTGCGCCGCCTTCTTTTTCCCGCCCCGTCGTCGCACGGTTCGGCGGCAATCCGCACCGGCTTCCGAAAAAACATTGCACTCCAAGCTCCGATTTTTAGGAAAGTCCGCTCCGACCTCTTCCGCGCCACGCCGAAAATTCCCTGTAAAAACACGGCAGAAGGCACTGCCGCCGACACATGTCCCGCATCTTCCGGCAACGGGCGGCGCAGCTTGCCCTCCATCTCCGGGCGAGCCTTGAGGCGCAACGCCTAGACGCTGGACGACCGCATGCCCCTCGCTCCAAAACGCACAGAGCTTTGCAGAATCGCTTCCCTTCCGTGGATTCAGCGCAGTGCTTCTGCGCAAACGCCGCCTGACGACAAATAAAAAAAAAGAGTCGCGACACACGGTCACAACTCCGAAATGGTCGGGGCGACTGGATTTGAACCAGCGACTTTCTGCTCCCAAAGCAGACGCGCTACCCCTGCGCCACGCCCCGAACATAAAAAAACGGCTGCCCTGTAGAGGACACAGGGCAGCCGAAAATCAGCTGAAACTAGCGGGCGATGACGTTGAATTCGTCACGACGGTTCTTGGCCCACACAGCTTCACCGGTACCTTCAACGGCGGGACGTTCCTTGCCGTAGGAGATGATGTCGAGCTGGTCGGCAGGCACGCCGAGGCGGATCATGTATTCATAGGCAGCGCGGGCACGACGTTCGCCGAGGGCGAGGTTGTATTCCTGGGTGCCGCGTTCGTCGCAGTTGCCTTCAATGCGCACGCGGATGGAAGGATACTGCTTCATGAGTTCAGCCTTCTGCTGCAGCATGTCGCGATATTCAGCCTTGATGTCATACTTGTCGAAATCGAAGTACACGACACCGTCGGTGATCTGCTGAGCAGCAGCGTCAAGGGCGGAAGAAGAGGAAGCCACGGGAGCGGGTTCCACGTTTTCCACTTCAGCGTTCTTCTTAGCGCAGCCGGCGCCCATGCCGAGAGCCAGAGCGAGAACCATAACCAGGCCAAAAGACTTCAGAGACTTCATGATAACTCCTCCTGAGAGTTAAGTCATAATATTTCTCTCTCCCCGCTCGTTCCCTCTTATCATCGAGCGAAGAAAGAAAACTGCACTTATCGGGCAGAACGGCATATTACCCTCGCCCTTGGGGATGTCAAGCTCGCAAGGGGGGGGATTTCGCCCAGAAATTTAAAATATTTTACTTTCCCCAGCTCGGGAACGAGGCATTGCCCGATCCCGTAGGCACATGTTTGGCCTCGCCGCCGTGGCGGGTGGTCAGATAAATCTGGGAAGTGCCGCTTCTGGTGGAAGTAAACGCCACAAAGTAACTGTCGGGAGCAAAGGCGGGCTGTTCGTCTCTGCCGGGACCGAAGGAAATCTGCTGATCCGAGCCGGTCATCATGTCATGAACAAAGATGCGGAAGCCCGAAGGCGTGGCCTTGGTGTAGGCAATGAGCGTTCCGTCGGGGCTGATGCAGGGCTCGGAGTTGTAGGAGCCGTCCATGCTCACGCGGGTCACGGAGCCGGTGGAGAAGTCCTTCAGGAAGACCTGCGGGCTGCCGAGGCGGCTGGAGGTGAACGCCATCTTGGTGCCGGAGGCGTCGAAGGAAGGCGACACGTTGATGGCCGCGCTCTGTTCCAGCGGACGCTCGCGCTTGAACTGACGGTTCAGCAGGAAAATGTCGGGATAATGACCGGTGGAAAGGCTCACGGCCACGCGGTTGTCCGGCAAAAAGCAGGGACCGATGACGGTGTTGCCGGGGAAGCGGACGCGCTTGACCGTGTTGTTCAGGCGGTCCCACACGCCGAGGGCGTGGGTGCTGTCGTCGAGATGGCTGAAGACCACGTAGCGGCCGTCGGGCGACCACGAGGGGGACATGGCGGAGCCGGGAATGTTGGTGACCTGACGCAGATCGCGACCGGTGGCGCGCACCACCCACACGTCGCGCTTTTTGCCGTTGCCCTTCACGAAGGCGAGGGAGCTGCTGAAGAAGCCGCGGGCGCCGGTGAGAGCGGCCATGAGGTCGTCGCAGAAGCGGTCGGCCACGTTGGGCACTTCGGTGTGGGTCACGCCGGAATAGGCGTTGCCGAACACGAACTTGCCCGAATAGGTTTCAAACACGCGCAGTTCCACGGTGGAATTTTCCCTGTCGCCGGAAGGCCAGTGCGCCGTGACCAGAAGGTCGGCGCCGGCAATCTGAAAGCGGCGGAAATCCACGTCGGCTCCCTGCCAGGCGGTGAGCACCGTGCCGCCGAGCACGGCCGAGGAAGGAATGAGCTGCATGAACGGCAGGAAATTGAGGTCCGCCACAATGGCGTCGTTCAGTTCCGAGCCCAGCGCCGTGGCACGCTGACCGGGAGCGGTAAGCGGAGACGCCATGGACAGCTTGATCTGATTCTGACCGGGGCCGTAGATGTCCACCATGGTTGCGGCCTGGCACTGCACGGCGAACGCCAGAGCCAGCACCAGAAGCGCCGCCACGCGGACGCTATGGAAAAGATGAAGGATTTTACGCATATGACACCCTTGAATAAATTTCTGAAGCAGCCTTTGCGCTGCTCTTGAGGGAGGCTAGAGCATATTCCCGCGCGTCTTTGTGGTCAAGTGCGCGGAAGCACTCTCTGATCCTTTCCCGCAGATAAAACAGGCGTCTGCGAAAACGGCATGAAAAAGGCCTCTTCCGAAAAAGAGGCCTCACGCCCTGTCCTCCGAAGAACAGGCCCCGGACAGCGCTTCCAGCTTTCGCGCCCGGGGCAGCCGCTTCACCCTTTGCTCAAGGCGAAGAGCCTCCTCACGCGTCATTCCGCCTGCGCAGGCAAGCAGCATCACCGACCGACGCCCGCGGGTGTACTTCGCCCCTCCGGCAAGAAGGCCGTTGTGCATGGCCACGCGGCGCGCCACGTCAACGCTTACGCCGCAGTACAGCGTGCCGTCGGCGCAGCGCAGAAGGTACACGCTCCAGTCACTCACGCCTTTTTCTCCGCCCGGGGCGCGGCAATCGTCCAGCCGAGGCCCGCAAGCACGATGCAGAGCGCGGCGTTCAGGCCCACGTTGAGCACGGCAAACACGGCGTGTCCTGCTCCCCAGAGCGTGACCGTATCAAGCGCAAACGAAGAAAAAGTGGTGAATCCGCCAAAAAATCCGGTGGCCAGAAAGGCCGTTGCCGTAGGATAGCCGTACTTCGTCCGCGAAGCCGCGCCCAGGAGCAATCCCAGCAGAAACGAGCCCAGCATGTTGACGCAAAGTATGCCCAGGGGAAAAACTCCGCCCACAACGCCCATGACGGCTCTTCCCGCCTCCACACGGCACACCGCGCCGAGCGCGCCGCCGCAAAGCACCGCCGTCACCTGTCTTGCAAACTGCGACATGTTTCCTTTCCTGCGTTCATCGGATTATTGTTGATGTTCCACGCGTCTCCGACTCGGGGAAGACGCCCTCGAACCGGATTCCCGTCTGCTTCCGCAGCTACGCCACACTGAAAAGCGACAGACCGAGCGCCGCGGCTCCGAGGCCGAGCACCATGTTCAAAAGCACGTTGGCCGCGGCTCTGAGCGCACAGCCCTGCTGAAAAAGCCGGAAACTGTCCAGAGAAAATGTGGAAAACGTGGTGAGCGCGCCGCAGAAGCCCTGAAGAATGAATTCCCCGAGCAGACCGGAAGGCTGGGAAGCGTACACGCTGCCGATGACAAAGCAGCCGACGATATTGACGATGAGCGTGCCCACGGGAAAGAAGGGCCCGAACACGGCCGCTGCCGCCATACCCGTGAAATATCGGCACAGCGCGCCGAGCGCACCGCCCGCCGCAACAAACAAAACTGCATCCATTGATTCACTCCAGGGGGCAGAGCATCCGAACTTTATGCTGAATTGTCAACCCCGGTTCCATGCTCCGGAACTCCGGCCGCGGCATGCAGAGCCGCTGGCCGAGGTCTGCGCCCGACCGGAAGGTGGCGCGCCGAAAAGACGCGCCGCGCCTTCGATCAGAGCCGGTAGGCCGATTCGCCGTGCAAAGCCTCGTCGAGGCCTTCGAGCTCCTGCTCGTAGCTCACGCGGATGGGGCCGAAATGGCTGATGACCTTGAGTATGACCCAGGTTGCGCCGAAGGACCAGGCGGCCACCACCACGATGCCCAGAAGCTGGAGGAAGAACTGTTCCACGCCGGCATGCACGGTGTTGATGGCCGTGGAGGCAAACACGCCGACAAGAAGCGAACCGGTGAGGCCGCCCATGCCGTGGGCGCGCCAGACTTCCAGCGCGTCGTCGAAGTGCAGTCTGGCCTGCACGCACTTGGCGTAGTAGCACACCACGGCTCCGGCCGCGCCGATGACGATGGCCGCCCACGGAGGCACGTAGCCCGCGCAGGGGGTGATGGTGGCAAGACCGGCCACCGCGCCCACCAGCACGCCGGAGAAGGAAGGACGCTTTGCGCCGTGCCAGTCGAGGAACATCCACACCAGCATGGCGATGGAACCGGCTATGGTGGTGTTGGTGAAGGCGTAGGCGGCGAGTCCGTCGCCGGCGTAGGCTCCGCCCGCGTTGAAGCCAAACCAGCCGAACCACAGCAGGCCCGCGCCCACGGCCACGAGCGGCAGGTTGTTGGGCTCAGGATGCGCACCCGGAGCCACGTCGTCGCGGCGTCCGAGGAAGAACACGGTGGCGAGCGCCGCAAAACCGGCGTTCACATGCACCACGATGCCGCCGGCAAAGTCCACCACGCCGAGTCCTGCCAGAAATCCGCCGCCCCAGATCCAGTGACAGGCCGGAATATAGACGAAGATCATCCACAGCACGAGAAACTGCAGGTAGCCGCGGAAATTGAAGCGTCCGGCAAAGGCGCCCGTGATGAGCGCGGGCGTGATGATGGCGAACATGAGCTGATAGGCGAAGAACAGCAGGAAGGGAACCGTAGTGGCATAGTCGGGGCTCGGCGCGGCTCCCACCTTGTCCAGAGCAAAGTGATAGGTGATGTCGCCAATGACGCCGCCGACATCCGGCCCGAAGGCCAGACTGAAGCCGCCGAAGATCCAGATGACGGCGATGACGCCCATGGAAATGAAACTCTGCATCATGATGGTGAGCACGTTCTTGCGCCGCACGAGTCCGCCGTAGAAGAAGGCGAGACCCGGAGTCATGAGGCAGACCAGCGCCGTACAGAGCAGAATGAACGCGGTATCTCCCGAATCGACTGTGTACATGAAAGACTCCCGTCAGGCTGAAGTTGAGTCGTCGCCGCCTCTCGTTCCGGCAAGAACGACATGCGGCAGCAGAAAGAGCCACGCAGCGACGACGAAAGGAAAGGTGAGCGTGGGAATGCCTAGAGGCGCAAGCGCCGCGTTGAGCGCGCCCTGCGCCACCACGGTGAACACCGTGGCAAGAAGGGTGTAGAGGATCACTCTTCCGCCGGGCCGATAGAAGGTCGTGCCCATGCCTATGGCCGTGAGCACGGCGCTGAACTGATAGAGGCCCGCGCCCACGGACGCGCCGTCCGCCCCGAGCAGAAGCGCCGCGGCCATGGCCGCGAGCGATCCGCCCCAGCCAAGCAGCGCGGCGGAAGGCGAAGACAGGGCAAGGCCGATCAGAAACAGCGCTCCCGTCACGGGGTCGTTGATGAGAAAGACCTGGGAGACGCCGGCAAGACTGGAAATGAAGAAGGCTTCCGCGCTGAAGAGCGACACGGCGTCGTGCGGAAGCGCAGGCAGAGCCGGATGCGGCAGAGCGACGGCGTCGAAGCCTGCAAAGCTGTAGGACGCGAGAAGAATGAACCAGGTGGCGAACACGAACGGCCCCGTCATGGCCGACACCTTCCACGAGGCGAACACCCGCGACACCGCCAGCATGATGACGGTGGAAAACATGGCTCCGAGCGCAATGAGCAGCCAGCACACGGCTCCGCCTTCCAGAAACACGGGCAGCGCGCAGCCCACGAGAATGCCGTTGTAGCCGTGCAGCCCCGCCTGCACGTCGCTGCGGGGAGCGCCGAGCAGACAGCCCGTTGCCGTGCCAACGACAAGGCCCAGAAGCGCGCCGAAGAATATTTCCGGTCTGCCCGCATTCCACGCTCCCCAGGCAATGCCGCAGAGAAAGAGCAGTCCCGTCCACGGGGAGTTCTGAAACATCACCTGCCCGGCTCCGCGCAGCAGCGTTCCGAGCACCGAAACCGCCGGACAGCTCCCCTGCCCGGCGACGCATCCGTTGACCGTCATTGTCCGCCACCTCCTTGTTTCCACGTATTCCGAGCGGTTCAGCGCCAGAGAAAGTCGGGCGGCAGCGGCCTGCCGAGCGCCCTTTCCCGCACCAGCGAATGGAATTCCCGCATTTTTCTGCGCACGCTCTCCACGCCGTGCCCGAGCACCCGGAACGCCGCTCCGGCGTGCTCGGGCAGACGAAGCGCTCCCCAGGCCAGATCGTCGGTCACGGCCGCGCCGGCGTCGCGCACAAGAGAGTCCGCAAGATTTTCGGGAACCAGCGCAAACATGCTTCCGAACACCTCGAAGCCGTCCATGACCGCGGCGCTGCAGAAGTTCGTTCCGTCCGGCTCCAGCACGAGACGCTCTTCAAAAAGCGGAGCCTCGCCGTCGCTGCGGCAGACGTGAAAGCCCGCCGAATAAAGATCAAAGCCGAAAAGCTCCTCCCGGTGATGCCAGCGCCTGCCCGGCACCAGCATTTCCCCGTAGAGAAAACAGGCCGATTCCGGCAGCGTGACCCAGGTGTCCTGCACGTAGCGCGAATGGCGGTGCAGAATGAGCGGATCGGGCACGTATTCCAGCCAGCTCCCCTCCTCCAGATGGAAGCGCTGAAGCTGGCAGGCGTGATTGTGATCCATGACGTGAACCTTCGTGGCGCTCTGCGTGGTCACGAGCGCACGGGAGTTGCGGCGCGCGTGAACGTCCAGCGCCATGCGGTCGCCCTGCACCACGCAGCCCGTGGACGTGATGGTGATGACGCAGGCCATGTCAGGCTGCGACTCCTCCCAGTACAGCGCCTTCTGCGCAATCATGGGTGCGCGGCGATCCAGATCGGCCAGCACGGTGCGGCCGAGATTCTCGTCGCGGCGAAAGTCCAGACGCAGATAGCCCAGCTTGCCCACGGAGCCGCTCTTCATCTGCGGCGGCTCGTCGCGGTACGGCGCAAGCTCCGCCGCGCTGCGGTCCATGTCCGCAAGCGCCTGCCGCGCCGCCTGAAAGCTCGAACAGTCGGGCGCAGACGCGCCGGCATCGACGAAGCTCTCCTCACGCATGGGCCGCCTCGTTCGCCGCGCAGGGCGTCTCTTCCGCAGGACGGTCCGGCAGATCGAAGAGCGCGTCGCGCATGATCCAGTCGGCCAGAACGTCGATGTTGTGACCGGTCATACAGTTCGTGAAGATGAAGGGGCGATCGCCGCGCATGAGGCGGGAATCGCGGTCCATGACCTCAAGGCTCGCGCCCACGTACGGCGCAAGGTCTTCCTTGTTGATGACCAGAATGTCGGAATGGCACACGCCCGGGCCGCTCTTGCGCGGAATCTTGTCCCCGGCGGCCACGTCGATGACGTAGATGAAGAAGTCGGCCAGAGCCGGACTGAACGTGAGCGTAAGATTGTCGCCGCCGCTTTCGATGAACACCACGTCGCTGTCGGGAAAGCGTCTCTCCAGATCCTCCACGGCGGCGAGGTTCATGCTGGGATCCTCGCGGATGGCGGTGTGCGGGCAGGCGCCCGTTTCCACGCCCACGATGCGTTCGGCGTCGAGCACGCCGGCAAGTTCGCGCTGCACGTGTTTGGCGTCTTCGGTGGTCACCACGTCGTTGGTGATGATGAGCGGGCGCACGCCGCGCTTCATGAGCACGGGCACCACGGCCTCGATGACGGCCGTCTTGCCCGAGCCCACCGGGCCGCCGACGCCGATACGGGTAATTTTTTTCATGGGAGTCTCTCCTCTTCAGCTCATAAAAAGACGGACCCGCGCCCCGGCATGCACGGCCGAAAGAATTTCCGTCATGGGCGCATAGCCTGTCATGCGGTCAAGCGGGGTGGCCAGCGCCCGCGCGCACAGCGGCTCGAAAAGCTCCGAACTGCGGTACAGCACGGCCTGCGTTTCCAGATGCGTCACGCGCATGAGGCGCAGCGCCGCGTTCAGCAGTCCCATGGCCACGCCGTAGAAATAAACGGTGAGCCCTTCCTCAAGCACGGCCTGCGTTTCCGCGCCGTCCGCGCCGCGCAGGGGCGCTTCGGCAAAGGCCGTGGCGGCAAAGAGCGCCGCCAGCGACACGGGGTAGGAACCGGGCGTGCAGCCCGTGGTTATCCGGGAAAGCCAGCGCGAAAGCAGCGGCGACTTCGTGGTTTCCGCGCCGAGCTGGGCCAGCTTGAGCCCTGTTTTCGTCATCATGTCCCTGAATTCCTCGGGCAGCTTGCGGCGGTACAGGGCAAGGTCGATCACGCCGAGCCTGGCAAGCGCGGCGTCGCTCACCGGCGCTCCCGCACTCGCCGCGTCGTCGCACAGCGCTCGCAGGGCAAAGGCGAGGCCCACCGCGTCGCCCGTGGACGCCTGCCTGAGCGCCGATACCACGTACTGCTGAAGCGTGCGCGCGTCGCGCACCACGCCCGTCTGCGCCGCCGCCTCCAGCGCCCCGGAAAAGGCAAACGCGCCCGTGGGCAGCATGGAGTCGCCGAACTGCATGAGATGCACAAGAGAAAGAATGTCCACCGCGCTCACCCCGTTTCCTCAGGAATGATGATGTCCGTGATGATGCTCGTGCCCGGAAAGCGGACTCTCCGCTCCGCCGAACAGAAGCCGCGCCTCCTCGCCGGAAAGCGCTTCGTACACGCTCTCTCCGGAAAGAAAGGCGTAGGTCACGCCGGCAATGGCGTGCGTGTCCATGACGGCGCTCATGACCTTTTCATCCGCCGTCATGGGAACATAGACCACGCCCTTCTTCACCACGGCGGGCCAGTGCTGATTGCCGAGCGCGTGGCCGAGCTTCACCGCACAGGAAACGGCATCCTCCTCGCCGAACGCAGCAAGTCCGGTGAGATCCACGGCCATCACCGGGCAGAGGCGTATGCGGCACACCACGGCGCAGCGCTGCCTTTCATCCCAGTCCAGCACGTCGCCGTCGCGCAGGGACTCTCCGCGCTCCAGCGCCACGGCCATGACGCGCCCGCCGAGCGTTTCCTTGCGCAGACGATTCTTCTGCGCGTCCCACTGGGAGAGTTCCAGATAGTCGATGTTCGCGTCGCGAAGCCGTCCGGCCCAGTCCGCGTCGGCCCTGTTGCCCAGTACCTTTTCAATGATTTCCACAAATGCCCCCATAACGTTTTCCGTAACCGGGCCGCTGCCGACCCGCTGTTCTCCGGGCGCGTCCGGCCGGACGCTGCGATGTTCCGCCATCCGGCCGGATGTTGCCGGGCCTTTTTCCGAAAGGCCGCGCTTCGCCGTGAATCAACAGGTCCCGGCCGCGCCCGGATGCGCTTTTGCCGAGGCCTGCCGTTTGCAGACGCGTCAGCTGAAGAAGTACAGCTGGGCGAGGCTCGCGTTCTGAACGGGCGGCACGGTGACGTGCTTTCCGTCCACCATAACGGCGAAGGTTTCGGGATTGACCTCGATGTGAGGCGTGAGATTGTTTCTCACCATGCACTGCTTGGTGAGGCTGCGGATGCCGTGAACGGCGGCAAGATGACTCTTCAGCCCGAGCTGCTCGCCGATGCCGCGATCCATGGCGGCCTGCGATGTGAAGGTGTAGCGCGTGGACTGGAGGCAGCGCCCGAGCGAGCCGAACATGGGCCGGTAGATGACCGGCTGCGGCGTGGGCAGGGAGGCGTTGGGATCGCCCATGGCGGACCAGGCAATGGCCCCGCCCTTGATGACCATGTAGGGCTTGGCGCCGAAGAAGGCCGGCTGCCAGAGCACGAGGTCGGCCACCTTTCCGGTTTCCACGGAGCCGATGAGGTGGGAGACACCCTGAATGATGGCCGGATTGATGGTCACCTTGGCCACGTAGCGCAGCACGCGGAAGTTGTCGTTGTCCGGGGAGTCTTCGGGGAGCTTGCCGCGGGCGGCCTTCATGGCGCTCGCCGTCTGGATGGCGCGAATCCAGTTTTCGCCCACGCGGCCCATGGCCTGGGAGTCGCTCGCGATGCAGGAAATCGCGCCCATGTCGTGCAGCACGTTTTCGGCGGCGATGGTTTCCGGACGCACGCGGCTTTCCGCGAAGGATACGTCGGAGGGCACGTTGTGATTGAGGTTGTGGCAGACCATGATCATGTCGAAGAGTTCGGCCTGCGAGTTGACGCCGAAGGGCAGCGTGGGGTTGGTGGAGCTCGGCAGCACGTTGGGCTGCCCGGCCACGCGGATGATGTCCGGCGCATGACCGCCGCCCGCGCCTTCGGTGTGGAAGGTGTGGATGACCCGGCCTTCCATGGCGGCGATGGTGTCTTCCACGTAACCGGCTTCGTTCAGGGTGTCGGTGTGGATGGAGACCTGCACGTCCATCTTGTCGGCCACGGAAAGCGCCGCGCGGATGATGGCGGGCATGGCGCCCCAGTCCTCATGGATCTTGAAGCCGCAGGCGCCGGCTTCGATCTGCTCGCGCAGGGGCTCTTCGTTGTAGGCATGGCCCTTGCCGAGAATGCCGAGGTTCACGGGCAGAGCTTCGGCGGCTTCCATGATGCGGTGAATGTTCCACGCGCCGGGCGTGATGGTGGTGCCGTTGGTGCCGTCGGAGGGGCCGATGCCGCCGCCGAAGAAGGTGGTGATGCCGTTGGAAATGGCGGTCTGGGCCTGCTGCGGGCACACGAGATGCACATGGGCGTCGATGCCGCCGGCGGTGAGGATGAGATGCTCGCCGGAAATGGCGTCGGTGGCGTTGCCCACCACGAGATGCGGATCCACGTTGTCCATGACGGCGGGATTGCCCGCCTTGCCTATGCCCACGATGCGGCCGTCGCGGATGCCCACGTCGGCCTTGATGACGCCCTGCACGGCGTCGATGATGGTTGCGTTGGTGATGACGAGGTCAAGCACGCCGTTGTCGCGCACGGAGCGGGAATCGCCGCCCTCGCCTGCGCGCAGCGTCTTGCCGCCGCCGTAGATGACCTCGTCGCCGTAGCCGCGCAGGTCTTTTTCAATTTCCACATAAAGATCCGTGTCTCCGAGCCTGATCTTGTCGCCCACGGTAGGGCCGTACAGGCTGGAATATTCCTGTCTTGAAATCTGGGGCATGTCGCAGTCCTTGGGTTAGAGCATGGTCATGCGGAAAAGGTGACGTTGCCGGGAACCGGACGCGTTTTCGCAGCTCAATGCGTGAAGCGGCGCGTTCCCGGAAGGGAGCCCGGCGGAGCGGACGCCCGGATATTTCTGCATCTCAGAGCTTCGCGCTTTTGAAGCCGAGGGCTATGGCCCTGTCGATCTTGACGGCTCTTGCGTGCGCGTCTCCGGTCCAGGCGTCCACGAGGTTATTGAATCCGTACACGCTGGAAAATCCGCCGTAGGGCACGAGGGACACCGTTTTTTCGTCGCCGGGTTCAAAGCGGATGGCCGTGGTGGAAGGAATGTTCAGGCGCATGCCGTAGGCGGCGGCGCGATCGAATTCCAGCGCGCGGTTGACCTCGAAGAAGTGAAAATGGGAACCTACCTGAATGGGACGGTCGCCGGTATTGCGCACCTTGAGGGTGATGGAAGGCCGGGACTCGTTGAACGTGATGGGGTCGGCGGCGAAAATGCATCCGCCGACGGGAGCCTTGGGCGAATCTGCCATATGCTGCCTGCCTGTGTTGTGCCGGGACCTGCGGCCTCGGCGTGAGATGGGAGAAACGCTGACGTGGAAACGACGGCTCAGCTTATGGGATCGTGAACCGTGACCAGACGACTGCCGTCCGTGAACACGGCCTCCAGCTGAACGAAGGGAATCATTTCGGGCACGCCTTCCATGACTTCGTCGCGGGTGAGCGCCTTGCGGGCGTCGTTCATCACTTCTTCCACGGTCTTTCCGGCTCTCGCGCCCTCAAGCGCCGTGGCGGTGATGACGGCCACCGCTTCGGGATGATTGAGCTTCAGCCCTTTTTCCCTGCGGCGCTGCGCCACTTCCGCCAGAGACAGCACCATGAGTTTCTCGATTTCTCGCGGGGTAAGGTGCATGGGACCTCCTTGTGCTAGAGATGGAAAACGACGTCATATCGTTTTCAGATCCAACCTAGCGTCGGGCCCGTGAGAGGGATATTGTAATAATCTGTCGCGCCGTGAGAAAAAGCGGCATCGACGTGAAAACATTGGACGAAGCGTGGGGATGCTCCACCCATCCGAGAAAATCTGCCGTGAGCCGACCGATTAAACAAAAAAGCCCCGGCAAGACCGGGGCGCGTCTGTTGCGACAAAGAGCGTTAAAATGAAAAAGGAACGGCATCAGCCGTTCCCCGACATGGTTCATGCATGCCTGCTGCGTTCGGCACTTGCGCCGACGCTGCGGATATTCGCCGGGCCTGCTCCAGGAACATAGTTCGCTGACGGAGCAGGCGACCGGAAATCTGCGTTTTTCAGGATTCCGTTCATCGGGAAAACACGCCTTCGGTCGAGCGTCCGGGACAGCTCCCTCGGAGAGAAATCAAAGGCCCCCCTCCGTTCCAGCAGCCCGCCGGAAACGCCGTCGGCAATGCCCGTTATCGGCGAGCCTCGCAAAGCGCTCCTCCCCTGCGCTCCATCAAAAACGCTCTGCATCCCGTGTTCGATCAGGAAAAAACGGCACGGAGGCTCCCGGAGCCGCAGCCCCGCGCGCCGCCCGCGCCGTCTTCAAAGCATCTTGCAGACGCCGTCACTTCTTCGAGGAACGACTTTTCGAAGAGCTCGACTTCGTCGTCTTTTTGGAACTCGTCTTCTTTGCCGCAAGCTTCTTGGAGGAACTCGTCTTCTTGACCGTCGCCTTCCGGCTCGACGTCTTTTTCTTCGACGACTTCACCGACTTTTTGGACGAACTTTTTTTGGTCGAGGTCACCTTCTTGGAACTTCTGGACGAGGACTTCTTCAGCTTGGACTTGGAATGGCCGGATTTGGCCAGCGCCTTTCTGGCGGCGGCGGCATCGGCCTCCGTGCCTTTGGAAACCACCTGCTTGGGCGTAGGCAGATAGGCCATGGGATTCATCTGCCTGTTGTCGTGAATGAGTTCAAAGTGCAGGTGCGGCCCGGTGGAACGGCCGGTGGAGCCCACGCGGCCTATCATGAGGCCGGGTTCCACCCTGTCTCCCTTGCGGACGAGCATCTGACTCATGTGCGCGTAGCGCGCGACGATGCCGTCGTCCTGCTGGATTTCCACCATGTAGCCGTAGCTGCTGTGATATTCGGCGCAGCGCACCATGCCGCTGCGGAACGCCATGATGGGCGAGCCCAGAGGCGCGCGGATGTCGATGCCCTTGTGCGAGCGGCGGGAAGAGCGGCGCACACCGTAGGGAGAGGTGATGCACACCGTTTCTCCGGCGGAACAGAGCGCCTCTCTGGTATTTCTTTCGGCCAGACGGCGGGCCTCGGCGCTTCCCGGCGCGGGACCGCGGCTCACGGGGCCGGAAACGTTTCCGCCCCTTTCAAGCTGAAGCATGCCTCCGGGAAACTGAAGCGACGACAAATCGGAACGCAGTTCCAGAGAATCGCCGTACATGGCGCGATGTTCCGCCAGTTCCGAAACGCTGAGCGAATCGCTTTCCACCAGCGTTCCCGGCGAGGTGGCGGCCAGAAAAAGTTCATGATCTATGGCAAGCTGAGAATCGAGATCTCCGGCGCTTGCGTCGTTCTGCGCGGCCTGATTGGCCGACAGCGTGGTGTTCTGTCTGGGCGCGCAGGCCGTCTGCGAAAAGCCGACAAAGGCCAGAAGCGCGCAGCATGAGACAAGGGAAGCAACCGTTCGGGCTGACGACATGCCTTCTCCTTGGAAGATCCGGAAAGAGAGTCTCTGTTTTTTTATCATACCTCAGACCATCGCGGGGCGCAACCGGCTCAATATTCGCGCACGTCGAGAATGACGGCCTCGCTCCGCAGCGGATTCACCTTGCCGAGACGCACGTGAAGCTGCTGGCCGGGAAACACCTTTTCGCCGAACAGCGAACGCTTGCCGCGCAGGCCGAGCTGGATTTCCGGCAGGCTCACGCTGACCCACATGTCGTTTTCCTCGGCGACTTCGGCCTTCCAGCAGCATTCGTCGCCGTGCAGGCGGGCCTGCTGCTGAATGTAGAGATACTTCCAGTAGCGCGGACGGAAGCGCTGCACCTGTCCCGCCGCCTCAAGCCGGATGGAAAGATGCATGAGCATGTCGGAAAGCTCCTCGCGGGACCAGCGCGCCTCGCCGCGGGTCACCACACTCAGAAGCTGCGCTTCGTTCACAAGATCGGTGAAGCGGCGCAGCGGCGACGTCACGGGACTGTAGGCCGAAAGTCCCATGCCCGCGTGCGGACGCGGCGAAACGTCGAGAGAGGCCGCCACCAGAATGCGCACCACGCGGGCGATGTCGGGCGCGCTCTTCCACACTCCGGCGTATTCCCTGGGCACGGCCACGTCCTGCGTGCGGAAAAGAAGCGGCACATCGTTCTTCACGGCCCACTCGGCAAGCGCGGCGTTGGCCACCACCATGAGTTCCGCCACCAGAAGCTGCGCCCTCGGCGCGGCGGGCGTCTGCTTGAGCTTCACCTGCACGTCGGCGCCCTCGCCCTCCAGCGTGAAGTCGATTTCCGGGCGCTCGATGATGACCGCGCCGTGGTCCACACGGTACGCCAGTCTCACGTCGCTCATGGCCGAGGCGAGACGAAGCTGTTCCACAAAGGGCGCAGCGGCGTTGTCTTCGCCGTCAAGCGCGGCCTCGCAGTCGGGATAATTGAGATTTTTTGCGATTTTTATTGTGGAGAAGCGAAACGAACCTTCGCCGAGCGCGCCGTCCGGCGACACATGCGCGCCCACCACGAGCGCGGGACGCGCCTCCCCTTCAAACAGGCTGAACGCGCCCTCGCCGAGCGCTTCGGGCATCATGTGGCAGTTGCCTTCCGGCAGATAAATGCTGGTGGCGCGATGGAAGACGGCCTTGCCGAGCGGGCTGTCGAAATCCCAGAACCAGGCGGGGCAGGCCAGCGCCACTTCCACGTCCCAGCCGCCGTCCTCTGCCGCAACAATGCGGAAGGCGTCGTCGATGTCGCGGGTGGTGGCGCTGTCGATGCTGATGAAGGACGAATCTTCGGCCGGGGGCATGTTGTCGCCCCTGGTCACGGCGTCGATGAGCGCCTGCGTTTCTTCGGCAAAGGGCTCTTCCCAGGCCGTGCCCGCGGCGTAGTCCGCGCGGTCGAGCCAGAAGTTGTAATGTTCCGGCACAAGGCCCCAGGTCATGGCCAGCAGCAGCGCCAGGTGCGGATCGTCGGGCAGGCCCTTGGACACCTGCTTCCACAGCGCTTCGTCCTCCACGGTTTCGGGATCGATCATGCGGGCGCGGAGCATGCGCTCCAGGCGGTGACGCACCGCCTCGTCCGGCGCGGTGGAAAGATCGGGCGCGGGATGCCGGCCGATGCGCGCCTCCCACAGGCGGCGGAACCAGTCCGCGCCGCCGCACACCATGGCTTCGCGCACGCGCGCGGCCTCTTCGGCCTGACGGCGGGATTCCACCGTGGCCGCATCGTAAATTTCAAATTCCGGCGGCTGGAAGCGAAAATGCGTCTTGCACTGCAGAAGCGCCCGACCGCAGGCCGCCACGGCGTCGGCGTCGGGATTCGTGTAGCCGAGTTCCGCAAACCACTCGGCAGGAGCCTTGTCCATTTCGCCCTGCGCCATTTCCCACAGTTCCACAGGTGCGACTTCGGAAGCGAGACGCTCCCGGCGCTCCTTGTGCCTGTTCAGAATGTCCACCACGTCGTCCTTGCTCTGCTGGGAAGGATACGCCGGGCCGGCCCAGGGCAGAATGCGCGACGGAGAAAGCGTGGTTTCACGCCTGTTGGGCAAGAAAAGACGGAGTTTGCCCTTCTGTTCCTCCATCACCCACGCTATCTGGGGTTCGTTTCCCTGCATGAATTCCACAATACAGCCCGCAGAGGGATTCTGCACAATATGCGATGCCATGTCTCCAATCCTGAAAGGCAAAAATGGTCAGACCGCCCCCGGCGGACAAACATGCGCGCTGCGCGCGTCCGGCGCGGAGAAAGCCGAAAACGGAGCGGCTTCCCGCTCTCGACGGGGCTCCGAAAAATTCCTACTGCGGCCCGCCACGGATGAAAACAGAGGTCACGCATCCCCGGTCGCAGAAGGGCGCGTGAAGAGAGGCATCCATGACAATGCCGGGAAAGCTCGCGCCTCCCCGGCATTATGATTCATCAGTGTTTGAAGGAGCGCTGGCCGGTGAACACCATGGCCACCTGAGGTTCATGCTCGTTGCAGGCCTGCACCACTTCCCAGTCGCGTATGGAGCCGCCGGGCTGGGCAATGGCCGTCACGCCCTGCGCCATGACGACGTCCACGCCGTCACGGAAGGGGAAGAAGCCGTCGGACACCACCACGGAACCGATGAGTCCGCCCTTGCTTTCCCGGGTCTCGCGGTTGATCTCTTCAAGCGTGGCCGCAGCTTCGGCGTCGGAAAGGGCCTTCTGCTGAAGCTCGTACAGGGAAAGACCGGTGCGCTTGAAGGAAAGCACGTCGG
Source organism: Mailhella sp. (assembly GCF_057866825.1). NCBI lineage: Bacteria > Pseudomonadati > Thermodesulfobacteriota > Desulfovibrionia > Desulfovibrionales > Desulfovibrionaceae > Mailhella > Mailhella sp. Next base: position 33,539 of record NZ_DBMAHT010000005.1, on the reverse strand, counting down.
CATGCTTGGTGTAGGCCTTGTGAATGGCCAGTTCCGCGCAGCCCACGCGATCCTGTTCGCCGGTGCCGATGGCCACCGTGGCGCCGTTGCGCGCAAAGATCACGGAGTTGGACGTCACGCCCGATTCCACGGCCCAGGCAAAGAGCAGATCTTCGGCTTCCTGTTCCGTGGGCTTGCGAGCCGTGAACACGGTGCCGTCCTTCTTCGTGCCGGTGGCGGGCACGAAGTCGTCCACGCTGGTGATGCGGTTGACGAAGGACTTCTGCATCACGATGCCGCCGTCGGTGAGGCTCTTGAAGTCGAGCATGGGAATGCCGCGCAGCTCTTCGAGATGCGCAAGGCCGGGCAGCTCGAAGATGCGCAGATTCTTGCGGCCCTTGAGCACGTCCACCACGCCTTCTTCAAAGGCGGGCGCGGCCACCACTTCAAAATACTGGGAAGCGATGAGTTCGGCGCACTTCATGTCGAGCGGACGGTTCACCACCACCGCGCCGCCGAAAGCGGCAATGCGGTCGCACCAGAAGGCGTTGTTCAGCGCGTCGAAGAGGGTGTCGGCCCAGGCCGCGCCGCAGGGATTGTTGTGCTTCAAAATGGCGGCCGCGGGCTTCTTCGTGAGATACTGAAGAATGTTGCAGGCGTTGTCCACGTCGGTGAGATTGGTCTTTCCCGGATGCTTGCCGGACTGCACCATCTGCTCTTCGGTGAGTGCGGAAACAATGCCCTGATGGGGAGCGCGCCACTTGAGATCGGCCACCTTGTTTTCGCCTTCCACGAATTCATAGAGCGCAGCGGGCTGATCGGGGTTTTCGCCATAACGCAGTCCGCGCACTTCGCCGCCCATTTCCCAGGTGCGCTTGCGATAGGTGAGCACGCTGTCTCCCAGCGTGATGGTCATGGTGTCGGGAAACCCGTCCGCCACAATGGTGCGGTACATATCTTTCAGATCGCTCATGTCAACTCCGCCTCGGCGATAAAGATGTTGGAAGAACGCGCCTTGCGGTGCTATCCCGCGCAGCGCGGAAACGAGCCTTGCGGCGTCGTTCCTTGGGGAGTTTACGTTTTTATCACAAAAATCGAGGGCGGGCAAATTGCCCCTCCGGCAGGGGTACGGCGCGCAGGCCGTCAGAATTCATTTGCCCGCGCCGCGCTTGCAGGGTATAAGCAAGACCAGTTCAACCGCGAGGACAACAATGGAAAAAATGCTGCTCAAAATGGCCCGTCAGCTCAACGCCATGGATGAGGCTTCCCTCATGGCGCTGTGGAACAAGTACATGCAGCGCGTTCAGGACTTCGACGCTTCCCGCGAATGGGAAGAAGCCGTCATCGTGCTTTCCCTCATTCAGGCCGTGCGCGGCAAGAACCAGCTGTTCAACGTGAAATGGGAAGAGCGCGAGGAGCTCAAGAAGGCCGAAGTCGAGAAGCCCCGCATCGAAGACATGCGCCCCTGGCGGCGCAGAACGCCCAAGGAAAAGCCGGAGGAAAAGCCCGTGCAGAAGGCCACGGTGCATCAGTTCCATCCGCTTTCCTGATCTTTCGGCCGTCAGGCGGCCGGGTCTGCGCCGCGTCCGCCGTCGCTTTCCCCCGCTGCGCCCTGAGCCGCAGCTCTCCGACCTGCGTTGCAGGCACTGCGCCGCAACTTCTGCGCCAAGCCCTGAGTTCTGCGTCTGAGCCCAAGTGCCGGTCTCTTTTGCCGAGCGCCGCTCAGCGCTTCTGACACCTGGGGCACCACACGGTCATTCTTCCCGCCACGCGCCCCGACGCCAGAGCCCGGCCGCAGGAAACGCACTTCTCCCCCGCTCTGCCGTACACGCGAAAACGGTTCTGAAACGCGCCCACGTCGCCGCGGGCCGTGCGGTAGTCCCGAATGGAGCTTCCGCAGTCGCGGATGGATTCAAGCAGCACCTCCACAAGCGCCCGGTGCAGACTCGCCAGCCGTTCCGCCGAAAGCGACTTCCCCGGCGCGTCCGGCCGAATGCCTGCGCGGAACAGACTCTCGTCGGCGTAGATGTTGCCCACGCCCGCCACCACGGACTGATCGAGCAGCAGCGCCTTCACCGCCCGCCCGGAAGAAAAACGTTCGACAAAGGCTTCGTCCGACATTTCCAGAGGCTCCGGCCCGAGCTCCCGCCAGAACGACCAGCGTTCCATCTCCCGGGTCGAGAGCGCCCTCACCTGACCGAACTTGCGCGTGTCGTCAAAAAAGAGAAGCCTGCCGTCGTCCAGCGTGAATATCACCCGCGTGTGCTTTTCCGGCGGCGTTCCGGCAGGATAGACGAAGAGCCTGCCCGTCATGCGCAAATGGAAGGCCAGCGCCGTTATGTCGCCTGGCTCCTTTCCGTCCAGCGAAGGACGACCGCGTTCCGCACCTCTGGCCGTGTAGCAGAGCGGCCAGCACGACGCGCGCTCCGGCGCGGGAATCTCCGTTTCCGGGCGCGAGGCAGGCAGCACGTCTGCCTCGCGGGAAAGATAGAGCAGCAACAGCTTGCCGCGCCTTCCCGTTCCCGTCGCCACGAATCGCCCGGCCGCCACGAGCTCCGCGCCCGCCTCCCCCTGCCATGTTCCGGCGTTCAGCACGTCCACGGCCGCAATGCGCCGTCCGCACACCTGCGGCGCAAGCGTGCGCGCCACGGTTTCCACTTCGGGAAGTTCCGGCATGTTCCTCTCCTGACCATGATTCATCCGCGCTCCGCACGGCAGGCCCCGACGCCGAACAGCACCTGCGCAAGAATGCGAGCCTTGCGCACGATACGACGCGTCCGCTTCCGCCGAAGTTCCGACGCCTTTTGCGGAAACCTGCCGCAGAGCACAAAAAAGAAGGGAAGGAGCATCCCCCTTCCCTTCCGTCAACACAAACTAACCGGCGATCTTCTGCTTGAGAATCTTGAAGGCCTCGTCGATGCCTTCAGGATTGCTGCCGCCCGCCTGCGCCTGGTCGGGACGGCCGCCGCCGGAACCGCCGATGGCCGCGGCCACGTCGCGGATGAGCGCGGGCGCGGTGAAGCGGTCGTGCAGGTCCTTGGACACATAGAGAATCATCTGCGCCTTGCCGTTGTCTTCCGACACGAGGCAGGCCACGCCGGAAGGCATCTTGGAGCGCACGTCGTCCATCATTTCGCGAAGCGCCTTCACGTTCATGGCTCCGGCCTTCACGGCCAGCACCTTCACGCCGGCAATCTCTTCCACGGCGGACATCACGTCGCCGCGGCTCGCGGCCTGCGCCTTGTCGAGTTCCTTGCGCAGGCTCTTGATTTCCTTCTGCATGGCTTCCACACGGGAGGCGAGATCGGAAGAGCGCACCTTGAGCAGCGCGCCGAGGGCGTTGAGTTCGCTGCGGCGCTCGTTCATGATGTTGTAGGCGTTCCAGCCGGTGGCAGCCTCGATGCGGCGCACGCCGGCGGCCACGCCGCCTTCGGAAAGAATGACGAAGCAGCCCGCCTGACCGGTGCGGGAAAGATGCGTGCCGCCGCAAAGTTCCATGGAGCAGGGCTCGGCGCCTTCGGCTCCCATGCTGACCACGCGCACCTTGTCGCCGTACTTTTCATTGAACAGCGCCATGGCGCCGGACTTCACGGCTTCGTCGTGATCCATTTCGCGGGTGGTCACGGGGTAGTCGGCCATGATCATGGCGTTCACTTCGCGTTCCACGGCGGCGATTTCCTCGTCGGTCATGGCGGCGATGTGCGTGAAGTCGAAACGCAGATGGTCGGGGCCCACGGAAGAGCCAGCCTGATGCACGTGGCTGCCCAGCACCTTGCGCAGGGCCGCCTGAAGCAGATGCGTGCAGGAATGGTTGCGCGCCGCGGCGATGCGGTCGCCCTCGGAGACTTCCATCTCCACTTCCTGCTCGGCGCGGATGACGCCTTCGGTCACTTCAATCTGTTCCACGATGAGGGTGGGCATGGGCTTGAGCGTATCGGTCACGCGGGCCTTGCCTTCTTCCGTGGTCAGGGTGCCGGTGTCGCCGCTCTGGCCGCCGGACGCGCCGTAGAAGGGCGTCTGAAGGGCCACAAGGTAGCCCTTGGCTCCGGCGTCCAGCTTTTCCACGGGCAGGGCGTCTTCGTCGAGAAGCGCCACGATACGGCTCTCCGTCTTCAGCGTGTCGTAGCCCACGAATTCCGACTGCATGCCTTCCTCAAGCAGACCGCGGAAACGGGCCGCCAGATCCTTTTCGCCGGAACCCTTCCACGCCGCGCGGGCGCGGGCGCGCTGTTCCTGCATCTTTTCGGCAAAGCCTTCCTCGTCCACGGTGAAGCCGCGCTTGTAGGCCACGTCGGACACGATGTCGAGCGGGAAGCCGTAGGTGTCGTTCAGGCGGAAGGCCACGTCGCCGGGAATCACGGTCTTGCCGGCAGCAGAGAGCGCTTCGAGTTCGCTGTCGAGCATGGCGAGGCCCTTGTCGAGAGTCACGCGGAAGCGGTTTTCTTCCTCAAACACCACGCGGGAAATGAAGTCGGCGTGCTCGCGAAGTTCGGGATAGTCGTCGCCCATGACTTCCACCACCTTGCCCACGGTCTTGTAGAGGAAGGCCTCGTGCAGACCCATGAGCGTGCCGAAGCGCAGCGCGCGGCGGATGAGGCGGCGCAGCACGTAGCCGCGGCCTTCGTTGGAAGGCAGAATGCCGTCGGCGATCATGAAGGCGGCGGCGCGGCTGTGGTCGGCGATGACGCGCAGCGCGGTGTCCACGTCGTTGGTGTCGGGCGCGGAGAAGCTGTACTTCACGCCGGCGATGGAAGCCGCGTACTGAATGATGTCCTGGAAGAGGTCGCAGTCGAAGTTGGAACGCTTGCCCTGGCACACGGCGGCGATGCGTTCGAGGCCCATGCCGGTATCGATGTTGGGATGTTCCAGCGGCACGCGCACGCCGGGTTCCTTCTGATCGTACTGCGTGAACACGAGGTTCCAGATTTCAAGGAAGCGATCGCAGTCGCACTTGCCGATGCCGCAGTTGGGACCGCAGGACATGTCCTCGCCCTGATCGATGTAGATTTCCGAGCAGGGACCGCAGGGACCGGTGTCGCCCATAGTCCAGAAGTTGTCCTTCTCGCCCATGCGGGTGATGTGATCGGCGGGCATGCCCGCAATTTCCTGCCACAGGTTGTAGGCTTCGTCGTCGTTTTCGTACACGGTGACGTAGAGCTTTTCGGCGGGCAGATGCAGTTCCTCGGTCACGAACTTCCACGCGAAGGTGATGGCTTCGCGCTTGAAATAGTAGGCGAAGGAGAAGTTGCCCAGCATTTCAAAGAAGGTGTGATGACGGGCGGTGCGGCCCACGTTTTCAAGGTCGTTGTGCTTGCCGGAAACGCGCAGGCACTTCTGCGAGGTGGCGGCGCAGCGGTAGGAACGGCGTTCCTGACCGAGATAGAGCTTCTTGAACTGCACCATGCCGGCGTTGGTGAAGAGCAGCGTGGGGTCGTCCTTGGGCACAAGGGACGAAGAAGGCACTATGGCATGTCCGTTCTTTGCAAAAAAGTCCAAAAACTTTCGACGTATTTCCTTGGCAGTGAGCATATGTTCTTCCGATTGAGCCATACCGTGACCTCTCATTCTCATAAAGACGGGGGAAGAGCGCTCTTCCCCCGCAAGTTTTCGTGATGAACGGGCCGGAAAACGTTCCCCGGGAACATCTTCCCCGCCCCGTTTTCCGATCGGAGAGCAACGTTTTCAGGCGCATTCCGCGCCGAAGCCCTCTGCCGGAAAACAACGCCGGAGCGCCCCGCTTTCGGCGGAGCGTCCGGCGAAACATTGCTAGTAGCTTTCGTCGTAGCTGTCCTCGTCGCCGGGAAGGCCTTCGCTCTCCACGGGCGCAGCTGCGGGAACGCCGTCGGCATTCATGCCGAGATGCTCCTTGACCTTGGCCTCGATTTCATCGCGCAGGGCAATGTTCTCGTTGAGCATGTCGCGCACGCGTTCGCGGCCCTGGCCCAGCTTTTCGTCGCCGTAGGCGTACCACGCGCCGCTCTTGTCCACGATGCCCGCGTCCACGGCCATGTCGAGGATTTCGCCTGCGCGGGAAATGCCCGTGCCCCAGATGATGTCGAACTTGGCTTCGCGGAAGGGCGGAGCCATCTTGTTCTTCACCACCTTCACGCGGGTGAGGGAGCCGTAGGCCTCGTCGCGATCCTTGAGTGTCTGCACGCGGCGGATGTCCATGCGCACGGAGCTGTAGAACTTGAGCGCGTTGCCGCCGGTGGTGGTTTCGGGGCTGCCGTAGCCCATCTGACCGATCTTCATGCGGATCTGGTTGATGAAGATCACGCAGGTGCGCGACTTGTGAATGGTGCCGGTGAGCTTTCTCATGGCGTGCGACATGAGGCGCGCCTGACTGCCCACCTGGGTTTCGCCCATGGCGCCGTCGAGTTCGGCCTGCGGAATGAGGGCGGCCACGGAGTCGATGACCACGATGTCCACAGCGCCGGAACGCACCAGCATGTCGGCGATGTCGAGGGCCTGTTCGCCGTGATCGGGCTGGGAAATGAGCAGCTCGTCGGTCTTGACGCCGAGTCTCGCCGCATAGGAAACGTCCAGGGCGTGTTCCGCGTCGATGAAGGCGGCTACGCCGCCCAGCTTCTGGCATTCCGCAATGATGTGCAGCGTGAGCGTCGTCTTGCCCGAAGATTCAGGGCCGTAGATTTCGGTCACGCGGCCGCGCGGCACGCCGCCGATGCCCAGCGCCAGATCGAGGCCGAGGGAACCGGTGGGAATGACCGGCACATGCACGTGCGCCCCGTCGGACAGCTTCATGACCGCGCCCTGACCATACTTTCTTTCAATGGTGCTGAGGGCTGTCTTGAGCGCTTCGCGGCGGGCATCTTCCGCGGAAACAAGAGGCTTCTTCGCCATGGATGACATCTCCTGAAGTAAGAGCGTATTGCCGCACGAAACGAACGCCCTGCCCTTCAGGACAAGCGCGACGCCGTGCGGAGGCAGCGTTTCCCCGAGGGGAAACGCCCCAAGACAGGAACATTAGCAAAAGGGCGGGCGGGGGGCAAGAGAAACACTTGCCAGCGCGCCGCATACCATCTATCTAAAGAGTCATGAAAAATTATGACGGCATAGCTCTTTTTTCCGGGGGACTGGACAGTATTCTCGCCGCCCGGCTGCTCATGGAACAAGGCAGGACCATCAAGTGCCTGCACTTCTACTCGCCCTTTTTCGGCCATCCCGGCCGCGTGGAACACTGGCAGGAGATCTACGGACTCGACATCGACGCCATCGACGCTTCCGCGCCGTTTGTGGACATGCTCCGCCGCGGCCCGGAACACGGCTTCGGCAGCGCCATGAATCCCTGCGTGGACTGCAAGATTCTCATGATGCGCCTCGCCAAGGAACGCATGGCCGAATACGGCGCAACGTTCATCGTGTCCGGCGAAGTGCTGGGACAGCGCCCCATGTCGCAGCGGCGCGACACGCTCAACGTCATCCGCCGCGACGCCGACGTGCGCGACATTCTCGTGCGTCCGCTCTGCGCCAAGCTGCTTGATCCCACGGCTCCCGAGGAATCGGGCCTCATCGACCGCTCCCGCCTGCTCGGCATGAACGGACGCGGCCGCAAGGAACAGCTCGCCCTTGCCGAACAGTTCCACATCACCGAAATTCCCACGCCCGGCGGCGGCTGCAAGCTCACGGAAAAGGAAAACACCCGCCGCTTCTGGCCCGTGCTCTCCCGCCTCGCCTCCCCCGACGTGAACGACTTTCGACTTGCCGACGTGGGCCGCCAGTTCTGGCACGACGACTGCTGGCTCACCATAGGCCGCCACAAGTTCGACAACGAAGCCTATGCCGGACTCCTCCGCGAAGGCGACGTTCACTTCAAGGTGGCGGGCTTTCCCGGCCCCATCGCCCTCGGCCGCCGCAGCCGCCCCTGGGACGAAGACTCCCTGCGCGAAGCCGCCGCGCTCGTGGCCTCCTATTCGCCGCGGGCCTGCCGCGCGAGCGAGGAAGGGCAGCGCATCAGCGTGCGCGTGACAGTGAACGGTCAGACGCATATGGTGGAAGTCACGCCCCGCCGGGAAACCGTGTTCCATGAACCCACCTGGGAAGACGCACGCGACGAGTTGCACGCCCTGCGCAAGCCCGGAAAATCCTGCGAACAAAACGCCGGAAAATAAACGGCACGCCGCAAGACGTGCACAGGAGAACGCCCCGATGTCCACAGAACATCCCACCCCCGCAGAATACCTGCGCAAAATACTTCTTTCCCCCGTGTACGACGTGGCCCGCGTGACCCCGCTCGAATACATGGAAAAGCTTTCGGAACGCGTGGGCTGCCGCGTGAGCCTCAAGCGCGAAGATCTTCAGCCCGTGCATTCGTTCAAGCTGCGCGGCGCCTACAATAAAATCGCCAGGCTGCCCGAAGAAGCCAAAAAGCGCGGCATCATTGCCGCATCCGCGGGCAACCACGCGCAGGGCTGCGCCCTTTCCGGCTCCAGGCTCGGCGTGAAGGCCACCATCGTCATGCCCAAGACCACGCCCGACATCAAGGTGGACGCCGTGCGCCGCTTCGGCGGCAATGTGGTGCTTTTCGGCAACAGCTTCGACGAGGCCTATGCCGAATCCATGCGCCTCGCCAAGGAAGAAGGACTCACCCTCATTCCTCCCTACGACGATTCCGACGTCATTGCCGGTCAGGGCACCATCGCCCGCGAGCTGCTGGAACAGGACAGCCGTCTCACGCACGTGTTCGTGCAGGTGGGCGGCGGCGGACTCGCCGCGGGCATCGCCGTGTACATCAAGCAGATTCTGCCTCAGGTGAAGGTCATAGGCGTGGAAGCCAAGGGCTCCGCCTGCCTCAAGGCCGCGTGGGAGGCGGGCGAGCCCGTCACCCTCGACCGCGTTTCCCTGTTCGCCGACGGCGTGGCCGTGAAGCGCATCGGCGACGAAACCTTCCGCGTGCTGCGCGAGAACCTCGACGAAATCATCACCTGTTCCAACGATGAAATCTGCGCCGCGCTCAAGGACATCTTCGACGACACCCGCGCCATCGCCGAACCTTCCGGCGCGCTCTCGCTGGCGGGTCTCAAGAAATACGCCGCAAGCCACGACATCAAGGACGCGCGCATGGCCGCCATTCTCTCGGGCGCGAACATGAACTTCCACACCCTGCGCTTCGTTTCCGAACGCTGCGAAGTGGGCGAACAGCGCGAAGGCATCATTTCCGTCACCATTCCCGAAAGAAAGGGCGCGTTCCTCGATCTGTGCCGCAAGCTCGGCAACCGCATGGTCACGGAATTCAACTACCGCTTCTCCGATCCCTCGCAGGCGGAAATCTTCACCTCGCTGCGCCTCACCGAAGGCATGGACGAGCTTGAACGCATCATCAGCGGTCTGCGCGAAGCCGGCTACAGCGTGACCAACATGACCAGAAACACCTTCGCCAAGAGCCACGTGCGCTACATGATCGGCGGCCGCGCTCCCAGCATCGTGAAGAACGAGCACATCCTGAGCTTCCAGTTCCCGGAACGCACGGGCGCGCTCCTGCAGTTCCTGGAAACGCTCGGCACGAACTTCAACGTGACCATGTTCCACTACCGCAACCACGGCGCGGAATACGGCCGCGTGGCCTGCGGCTTCGAGGTCGCGCCCGAACAGTGCGACGAGTTCTACGCCAATCTCGACAAGCTCGGCTTCGCCTGGTGGGACGAAACCGACAACGAAGCGTGCAAGAAGTTCCTCTCGCCGCTTGACTAAAACCTTCCGGCGGCCCGCCTCCCCGGACGATTTCCGCGTCCGTGGCCTGTGCGGGCCGCCTTTGTTTGCCCGGCATGGCGAGAAGAATAAGGCACGCGCTTCTTGCCCGTGCGGCGCGCTTCGCTTTTCCCGCCTTCTTCAGGCATCGCCCTCTTTTCTTCCCGCCTGTTCTCTCCGCCTCTCCTTCCCGCATCCCCGACCGAGCCCCCATCTTTCCCTCTTCCGAGCATCTTCGTCTTCCAAGGCCGCCCTGCAACGCCCCTTCTGCTCCGCCTCGCATCCCTCGCCGGATGAGCATCGGCACTTCCACCGGACGCCTCCAAAAAACGCAAGCTCTTCCCTCCGTTCCGCCACCCCTCGCTTCCCACCTTATTTTTTCCTTTTTGACATCTTCCGTGATATCGGTATATGTTGGAACATAATTGGTCTAAAAGACCGGTCGCTTATTTCTCAAGGAGGGAATGAAAGGTGAAACGTTTTCTCGCAGCCATGTGTCTGGGGCTGATGGCCTTCGCCACACAGGCTTCCGCCGCGGAGCCTGCCAAAATTCACATCGGCATCTGCACGGGCACGGTTTCCCAGTCGGAAGACGACCTGCGCGGAGCCGAAGCGCTCATTAAAAAGTACGGAGACGTCGCCAACGGCGGCATGATCAAGCACATCACCTACCCCGACAACTTCATGACTGAAATGGAAACCACCATTTCGCAGATCGTTTCCTTTGCCGACGATCCCGACATGAAGGCCGTCATCGTCAATCAGGGCATTCCCGGCACCACCGCCGCCTTCCAGCGCATCCGCGAAAAGCGTCCCGACATCATGCTCCTCGTGGGCGAAGCCCATGAAGATCCGAACGTCATTGAAAGCGCCGCCGACCTCGCCATCAACGCCGACAACATTTCCCGCGGCTATCTCATCATCGCCGCCGCCAAGAAGCTCGGCGTAACCGATTTCGTCCACATTTCCTTCCCCCGTCACATGAGCTACGAGCTGCTCTCCCGCCGTCGCAACATCATGGAAGTCGCCTGCAAGGACCTCGGCGTGAAATTCCACTTCATGAGCGCTCCCGATCCCACCTCCGACGTAGGCGTGGCTGGCGCCCAGCAGTACATTCTCGAACAGGTTCCCCAGTGGCTCGACAAGCTCGGCCCCAAGACCGCGTTCTTCTGCACCAACGACGCCCACACCGAACCTCTGCTCAAGCGCCTCACCGAAGACAAGGGCGGCTACTTCATCGAAGCCGACCTGCCTTCTCCCCTCATGGGCTATCCCGGCGCGCTCGGCATTGATCTTGCCGACGTGTCCGGCAACTTCCCCGCCATTCTGAAGCGCGTGGAAGACACCGTCATCGCCAAGGGCGCCGCCGGCCGCATGGGCACCTGGACCTACTCCTACGGCTTCACCAACTCCCTCGGCCTCGGCGAACTCGCCATCAAGTACGCCAAGGAAGGCGTGACCGGCGGCCGCAGCTTCCGCCGTCACTTCAAGAAGGAAGACGTGTTTGAGGCCTACAACGCCGCCACCCCCGGCTCCACCTGGAGCGGCGGCTACTACGTGGACGTGGCCACCGGCAAGGAAAAGAAGAATCACGTGCTGGTCTTTGAAGACCTGTACATCTTCGGCAAGGGCTACATGCACATGACCGAAGTGCCCGTGCCCGACAAGTACAAGAAGATCAAGTAACGCTTCACAGGGGAAGGCTTCGGCCTTCCCTTTTTGTACTGCGCGTTTCGCTGCTTTTTGCTCCCGATTTGCGCTCGTGCAAAACGTAACTCATTCAATGTGTTACAAGATTTCATTCTGCCTTCCGCCCGGGCAGGGGAAAGGCTTTTGCCGTTTTTATTTTTTTGTGCTAAGCTCTTCTCTGCGTTTTTTCTGAAACGCTCCATCCATCACGTCTCCCCATTTTTCTCCTTTTTTCCCGATCCACACGTCGGCGGAGACACATCCCCAGCAAAAGAGGTCCTATGGGCGCAGAAGAACCATTGCTCCGAGTAGAAGGCGTCGGCAAGGCGTACTTTTCCAACAGGGTGCTCAAAAACGTCAATTTCACCCTCGGCAAAGGACGCATCCTCGGCCTTGTCGGAGAGAACGGGGCGGGCAAGTCCACCCTGATGAACATCCTTTTCGGCATGCGCGTCATTCAGGAAACCGGCGGCTATGAAGGAAAAATTCTGATAGACGGAAAGGAAGTGAACTTCCGCAGTCCCATGGACGCGCTCAATGCCGGCATCGGCATGGTGCATCAGGAATTCTCCCTCATTCCCGGGTTCACCGTGGCGGAAAACATCGTGCTCAACCGTGAAACACTGGTGTACAATCCGCTGGTGGAAGCCTTCGGCGACCGCCTCACCACCCTCGACCGCGCCTCCATGACGCGCCGGGCCGACGACGCCATCGCCAGACTCAACATCGAGCTCGACAGCTCCACCCCCATTTCCGAACTGCCCGTGGGCTACAAGCAGTTCACGGAAATTGCCCGTGAAATCGACAAGAAGGGCACCCGTCTGCTCGTGCTCGACGAACCTACCGCCGTGCTCACCGAAAGCGAAGCCGACATTCTGCTCGACTCCATGCGCCGTCTGGCCGCGCAGGGCATTTCCATCATCTTCATCTCGCACCGTCTCCAGGAAGTCATGAGCGTGTGCGACGACATCGTCATTCTGCGCGACGGCGAGGTGGTGCTCCAGACCACGCCCGCCGAAACCAGCGTGCGCCAGATAGCAAGCGCCATGGTGGGCCGCAAGATCGACCGCGCCGAAGGCGTCGAGGAAGCGCGGGAGCTCTCGAACAAGGTCGTCATGGACATCGAACACCTCTGGGTGGACATGCCCGGCGAAACCGTACGCGACGTGAACCTCACCGTGTTCGAGGGCGAAATTCTCGGCATCGGCGGCATGGCCGGTCAGGGCAAGCTCGGCATCGCCAACGGCATCATGGGCCTGCATCCTTCGGGGGGCAAGGTCACCTTTCACGGCAAAAACGTGGAGCTCAACAATCCCGTTTCGCCGCTTTCCATGGGCATTTCCGCCGTGTCCGAAGATCGGCGCGGCGTCGGCCTTCTGCTTGAGGAATCCATTGCCTGGAACATCATCTTCACCTCGCTCCAGACACAGAAACGCTTTCTCAGAAGCTTCGGCCCGCTGAAAATTCGCGACGAACAGGCCATTGCCGAATGCGCCCGCAAGTACATCCGCGATCTGGAAATCAAATGCACTGGCGAAAAGCAGCTCGTGCAGGAACTTTCCGGCGGCAATCAGCAGAAGGTGTGCCTTGCCAAGGCCTTTGAAACCAGGCCGAAACTGCTCTTCGTGGCCGAGCCCACCCGCGGCATCGACGTGGGCGCGAAAAAAGTGGTGCTCGACACCCTGAAACGCTACAACCGCGAACACGGCATGACCGTGGTGGTCATTTCCTCCGAACTTGAGGAACTGCGTTCCGTCTGCGACCGCATCGCCATCATCGACAAGGGAGCCGTGGCGGGCATTCTGCCTGCGAGCACGCCTTCCGAAGCCTTCGGCTATCTGCTCATGGGCGCAGGCGCCGCCGAGGCCGAAAAGGCCGCCACAGACAATTCCAACGGTACGGAGGCGGCAAGCGCATGAACCGCATCAAGAAATTCATCGAAGAAGCCGGATGGCCCCGCATTCTCATTGCGGTGTTTCTGGTGATCCTGTTTCTGGTGGCTCCCTTCGTGGGCGTGCCCGTGGACGCCGCCCTCAGCGACACGCTCGTGCGCTTCGGCATGAACGGCGTGCTCGTGCTCGCCATGGTGCCCATGGTGCAGTCCGGCTGCGGACTCAACTTCGGCCTGCCGCTCGGCATCATCGCCGGCCTGCTCGGCGCGGTCACCAGCGTGGAACTCGAAGCCAGAGGCATTCCCGGCGTGTTCGCGGCCATGGCCATCGCCACGCCCATCGCCGTGATTCTCGGCTGGGGATACGGACTGCTGCTCAACAAGGTCAAGGGCGAAGAAATGATGATCGCCACCTACGTGGGCTTCTCCTCCGTGGCGTTCATGTGCATCATGTGGCTCGTGCTGCCCTATTCCAGCTCGAACATGGTGTGGGGCTACGCGGGCGTGGGCCTGCGCACCACCGTGTCGGTGGAAGAGTTCTGGCAGCGCGCCATCAGCGACATCGCCGCCTTCAACATCGGCGAATCCTTCTACTTCCCCACCGGCATGTTCCTGTTCTTCCTGCTGCTGTGCGGCCTCATGTGGATTTTCATGCGCACCCGCACCGGCACGGCCATGACCACCGTGGGCTCCAATCCCGAATACGCCCGCGCGAGCGGCGTGAACATCAACCGCATGCGCACCCTTTCGGTCATTCTTTCCACCTGGCTCGGCGCGCTCGGCATCATCGTCTATGAGCAGAGCTTCGGCTTCATTCAGCTCTACATGGGCCCGTTCATGATGGCCTTCCCGGCCGTGGCCGCCCTGCTCATCGGCGGCGCTTCCGTGAAAAAGGCCTCCATCATCAACGTTATCGTGGGCACGTTCCTCTTCCAGGGCATACTGACCATGACGCCTTCGGTCATCAACAGCATGCTGCAGACCGACATGTCCGAAGTCATCCGCATCATCGTGTCCAACGGCATGATTCTCTACGCCCTGACCCGTGTGACAAAGGTAAGATCATGAAAAGCTCGTCCGGCGGCAATGCCGTCACACTCTTCTGCATGCGCAACGCCGTGCCCATCGTCTTTCTGCTGGTGAGCGCCATCGGCATCTACTATTCCCAGTTCACGGCCGAGTACCTGATTCAGGAAATGCTCACCAGACTCGCCAGAAACTCCTTCCTCGTGCTCTCGCTGCTCATTCCCATCATGGCGGGCATGGGCCTCAACTTCGGCATGGTGCTCGGCGCCATGGCCGGGCAGATAGGACTCATCTTCATCAGCGACTGGAACGTCTCCGGTCTGTACGGCATGGCACTCGCCGCCCTCATCGCCACCCCGCTCGCCATCCTCTTCGGCTGGATGTGCGGCGTGGTGCTCAACAAGGCCCGCGGCCGCGAAATGGTCACCTCGTACATTCTCGGCTTCTTCATGAACGGCGTGTATCAGCTCGCGGTGCTCTACGGCTTCGGCAGCCTCGTACCCATTCTGAATCCCGAACTCGTGCTCTCCCGCGGCTACGGCATCCGCAACGTGACCAATCTCGACAACATCCGCGGCTCGCTCGACAACGCCATCGCGCTCGACATCATGGGCATACACGTGCCGCTTGCCACGTTCCTGCTCATCGCGGTGTTCTGTCTGTTCATCGTGTGGTTCCGCCGCACCAAGCTCGGCCAGGACATGCGCGCCACCGGTCAGGATCTTTCCGTGGCCCACGCCGCGGGCATTCCGGTCATGCGCACCCGCATCATTTCCATCGTCATCTCCACCGTGCTCGCCGCCTACGGACAGATCATCTTCCTGCAGAACGTGGGCACCCTGAACACCTACAACAGCCACGAACAGGCCGGCGTGTTCGCCATCGCCTCCCTGCTCGTGGGCGGCGCCACCGTGGCGCGCGCGTCCATCGTCAACGTGTTCACGGGCGTGCTGCTCTTCCACCTCATGTTCGTGGTGTCTCCCATGGCGGGCAAATATCTGGTGGGCGACGCGCAGATAGGCGAATACTTCCGCGTGTTCGTGTGCTACGCCATCATTTCCCTTGCGCTCGTGCTGCACGCCTGGCGTCGCCACGCCGACAAGGAACGCGCCCGCGCCGCCCTGCGCGGCGAATCCGGAGGTGCCGCATGAGAGAGCTCCCCAACCGCAGACGCGTCATTCTCAAGCATATTCTCGTCAACTGCGTGCTTGTTCTGCTGCTCATCGGTCTCGGCGTGTGGTGCTATATGCAGGGCAAGACCTACAAGCTTTCGCTCGGCAACTACGCCTTCACCGGGCAGGACGGTCAGGAACATCCGGCGCTGGAAGCCGTGGAAGTGTTCATCGACGACAAGGAGCCCGTGTTCCTGCTGGAAGACGACAGCGGCACCGGCGAGGCCACGGGACGACAGCACATCATGGTCATCAAGCTCCTGGATGAAAACGACAAGCCCATCGAAAGCCGCACGCTCAAGTTCAGCGTGGCGGATCTCGACGACAATCTGGACGTGAACGTGGCCGAATTCTGGCTGCGGGCCAAATAGCGCTTCGCCGACGGCAAAGCAGAAACGCGGCGCTTTCCCAAAAGGAACGCCGCGTTTTTTTGCGCCCCGCGTACGGCGATGCCGAGCCTCCGCCGGGCTCAGGGAGCACAGATCGCGCGCCGGACGGCTTTCCCAGTGCCGCCCCTCGGCCTGCCCCGCTCGCGGCGCGGAGAGGATTCACTGCGCCGCTTTTCTTGCGCCGCCTTCCTGACCGCCTTCGTTGGGCCGTCGGCCTTCGTGCGGCCTCTTGCGCCGACGCTTTTCCGCCCGCGCATTGCAGACTTCCTCACGGCTGCGCCCTTGCCGCCGTTTTGCAGAAATCGCGTTTTCCCCGCCGCTCATGCTGCTCCTGCCCGGGCAGAGCCCCCCCGCCGCATCCTTCTCCGCAGGCCGAAACGTTCTGCGAAATTTCCGCGCATGAGCGCCCGGCAACAGGGCCGTCCCGCCTTCCGCAGGCGCTCCGCACCGTCCCCCGACCTCTTGCATCGCGTCGCACCGCAAACGCGCTTCCCAGAGACTTGCCCGAACACGTTCCCGTTGCGCCGTCCAAAAGCCGCCACGAAAGCGTCTCCCGCGCTCAACAACGCCCCCCGCCGCAAATCTGCCGAGCAGTAGGCAGCGAACGAACTCACGCCCGCCCGGGCTTTCCCATCAACATCGAGCCCTGGCGCAGGGCGAAAAAAAGGGGGGAAATCATTCCCCCCTCGTGTCATCGCTTTCAGTGCGTCGAAATCAACGATTGCCCAGACAGGACTATTCGTCTCTGCCGAGCAGCGCACGCGCAAAGTCGTGCGGATCGAACGGACGCAGGTCCTCCATTTTTTCGCCGAGGCCCACAAAGGTGATGGGCAGCTCGAACTGACTGGCCACGGCCAGCGCCACGCCGCCCTTGGCCGTGCCGTCGAGCTTGGTGAGAATGATTTCGTTCACGCCGCTCGTGTCCTTGAACATCTTGGTCTGCTGGAGCGCGTTCTGACCCGTGGTGGCGTCGATGACGAGAATGGTGCGGTGCGGCGCTCCGGGGAGCTTGCGTTCCACCACCATGCGAATCTTGTGCAGTTCGTCCATGAGGTTGGACTTGGTGTGCAGACGTCCGGCCGTGTCGATGAACAGCACGTCGTAGCCGCCCTGCATGGCCTTGTCCATGGCCTCAAAGGCCACGGCCGCAGGATCGGCCCCCATGCCCTTGGCGTGGAAGTCCGCGCCGATGCGCCGGGCCCACACTTCGAGCTGTTCCACGGCCGCCGCGCGGAAGGTGTCGGCTGCGGCAATGAGCACCTTCTTGCCCTGCATCTTGGCCCGATAGGCCAGCTTGGCAATGGTGGTGGTCTTGCCTACGCCGTTCACGCCCACCATGAGAATGACTTCCGGCGGATTCACCGCGGCGATGCGCCGGGGCGTTTTGAAAATGGCCTCCACTTCCTGTTCAAGCAGCGGCATGAGCCCGTCGGGCGTGGTCACGCCCTCCGCGCGGGCACGATCCTTCAGGCGACGCACCAGGGCCAGCGAGGGCTCCGCGCCCATGTCGGCCATGATGAACAGCTCTTCCATTTCGTCCCAGAATTCCGCGGTGAGCTCGGTATGCCCGGCCATGAGCGCGGAAAGCCCCTGCCCGAAGCGGGCGCGGGTGCGCGCAAGGCCGCTCTGCAGCTTGGCAAACAGCCGGTCGCGCTCGTCTTCCTCATCCTCCATGTCGAGGGCAAGGGCCAGACGATACTGAAGTTCCGACCTGAAGTCCTCCAGCCAATGATATTCCATGCGGTCGAGCCAGCCGCGGAAATCGTCCAGGAACTCGCGGGCTTCGTTTTCCGGAGTTTCCAGCGCGCGGAGCAGGAAAGCCAGGCGCTTCCACAGAAGGTCGTCCGCTTCCTCCACGCCGTCCAGCACCACGGCCAGCCACGCGGAAAGCTTGGGCTCCGCCTGACGCAAGGCCAACGTGAGGGCTTCTTCCTCTTCGGAACGCGCAACCGGCGCAGCGGCAGACGCCGCCTCGTCCTTCGTCCGGGCCGCTTCCTCAGTCTTCTGCTTCTCGCTTTCAACCGTCTTTTCCGGCGCGGCATCGGGCGTCGGAGCTTTTGAAACTTCCGCAGCTTCGGCAGGCTCCGCCGTCTCTTCGACTTCGACGCCCGTCTTCTCCCCGGAAGGCTCATCTTCTGCCGTCGCCGCAGATTCGGCATCCCGCGCTTCCGGCTCTTCTTCCGAGGCCGGAGCGCTCACAGCCGGTTCCTGCGCCGCCGACTCCTGCGTTGCGGAAGGCTTTGCTTCTTCCTGCGCCGATTCGGCCGACTTTTCTGCGGAAGCCTGCGCCGCCTCGTCTCTGGGAGCCTCGGTTTTGGCGGCGTCGGCCTCTCCGGCGTGACCTCCTCCGGAGAAAAACTTTTTAACGGCGGAGAAAAATCCCATGCTTCACCTCTGCTCCTACTTATTGCGAATAACCTTGACGGTATCGCCCACCTTGACGCGGGTGGACTGATCCATGCCGTTGAGAGCCAGAAGCTCCATGGGCTTCATATTGAACTTGCGGGAAATGCTCCACAGCGTTTCTCCGTTCTGCACGCTGTATTCGGCAATGCTGCTCGCGCTCTTGCGCGCGGGAGCATGCGCCTGAACACGCCGCGCGGGAGAAGCCTGACGCGTGTCGTTCTGCGCCACAGCGGTGGTCTTTCCGGCGGGAATCTTCAGCACCTGGCCGGGCGAGAGACTGCCGAGGGCGTCCGCACCACCGTTGACGGCGGCAAGTTCGGCAAAGGAGATGTTGTACTTGCGCGAAATGGCGTAGGCGGTTTCGCCCGACTGCACCGTGTGCGAGGCGAGACTCGGAGCGGAACGCCTTGCAGGCGCAGACTTGGACGCCACGACGACAGGCGCAGACTTGGATGCCACGGCGACGGGTGCGGAAAGACGAATGACCTGTCCGACTCTCAGGGTGTCCAGCTTATCGGCGCCGCCGTTGGCCGCGTACAGATCGTCGACATCCATGTCGTACTTGCGGGCGATGGCCGTGAGCGTGTCGCCGCTCTGCACCTTGTAGGTGGCGGGCACGCTGCGCACGGAGGAACGGCGTCCCTTGAGCTCGGCCAGCGCGCTGGAAGCGTGATCGCCGCCCTTCGCCGCTCTCACGGACGTGCGGCGGCCGGAATTGGAAGCAATGGCCGTGTCGCGCGAAGGCTCGGAGGGCACGAAGGCGGGCAGGTTTCTGCCGTTGGCGGGCAACCGAAGCTGACTGCCGCGCTTCAGCGATCCGGGATTGAGCTGCCTGATGACGGAAGCGGGCACGCCGGTGCGGGAGCTCACCTTGGCGTAGGTGTCGCCGCGGCGCACGGTGTAGTAGCGCCAGCCGGCCCCGGAAACCGTACCGCTCAGCACGCGTCTGGCAAGGGCTTCCTTGTTGCGGGGCACGTACGCGGTGGACGTGCGTCCCGCAGGAGAGATGGAGCGCAGAAAATGCGGATTATAGGCCTGAAATTCCTTCCAGTTCATGCCGAGACGGCGGCTCAGTTCCACAAGGTCGGTGGCGGATCTGACCGATACCGGAGACACGGGAAGCAGCACGGGATGCTCGTCGTCGGGCGAGGAAGGCTGAAGTCCCAGCGTTTCGGCGTTGCGCATGATCTTGGAAATGGCAAGGAAGCGGGGCACGTAGAGCGCCGTTTCCTCGCGAAGCTGGAGCTTGTAGTCGAGGGTGTCGTTTTTCTGAATGATTTCGTGGAGCTTGCTGGCTCCCGTCGCTTCCTTGGCGCGGCCTATCTTGCCTTCGCCGCCGTTGTAGGAAGCCACGGCGAGATGCCAGTCGTGGAAAATGTCGTAGAGGCGGGCAAGGTAGCTTGCCGCCGCTTCGGTGGAGCGGTACGGATCGCGACGTTCGTCCATCCACCAGTCCTGACGCAGGCCGTAGGATCGGCCCGTGGAGGAAATGAACTGCCACATGCCCACGGCGTTGGAGCGGGACACGGCCATGGGATTGTATCCGCTTTCCAGATAGGCGAGATAGGCGAGATCTTCGGGGAGTCCGCGGGAACGGAACACGCTCTTGGTGTAGTTCAGATAGGGAATGCTGTTGCGCAGGAAGTTTTCCATGGTTCCCCGGCGTTCGCGCGAGTACTTCACGAAGTGATAGCGCACCTGCCGTTCCATGCCCGGGCTCAGATTTCTGTCCAGCTTGGAGGTGCTGGAATACGCCTTTTTCTCGGCGGAAGTGAGGGAGGAAAGAGAACCCAGATCCACGGCTTCCTGCCGGGCTTGGGACGCCAGCAGGTCCGGGGATTCCACCGTCTGCTGTTTGCCGCAGGCGGAAAGCATCATCAGCACTGCCATTCCCGCAAGGGGAAGGCAGCACAGTTTGCCAATTTTCATGTCAGCGCTCCATCATGTGGACTTGCATCTCGAACAAAAGCAGGATACCAGCCAGAGAGCACGTTGCCAAAAACATGCCCCGAAGGCCGAGAAAAACACATGCCCGCAGACCGGAAACACGTCGGTTTTCCTGAAAAAGCGGGCGACCGGGGAAAGGAAACACGAATGTTTTCCCGCGACCTGCTCCCAATAAGGGGCAAGAATACCTTGAAAAGGGCGGAGATTCAATCGGCCGTGACCGCCCCATGCCCGATTTTTTAACGTTATCCAGCGGAAATAACTTATAATGACGACGACTGACAAAGATATGGAAAATTTTTTGCCGGGCATGAAGCCCGTGCTGGAGCTTCTGGAACGCGAGCCCGAGAGGGTGGACATGGTGTATGTGCGCAAGGGACGCGCCAGCGCCGAAAGCTCCCGTCTGCTTGATCTGTGCCGCGAGTACGGCGTGCGCTTCTCCCTCGTGAACGACGACACGCTCTCGCGCATGGCCGCCCATGCGGGACATCAGGGCGTCATTGCGCGCCTGCGCGACGCCGCGTTCACACCGTGGGAAACCTTTCTGGAACAGGCCGCGCACGCGCCGCTGCCGCTCATGGTGGCGCTCGATCAGGTGCAGGATCCCGGCAACGTGGGCACGCTGGCCCGCACGCTCTTTGCCATGGGCGGCGCCGGACTCATTCTGCCGAAGCACAACAGCGCCTTTCTCGGCCCCGGCGCCCGTCGTTCCGCCGCCGGCGCGCTGGAGCGCCTGCCCATCACGCAGGTGGTCAATCTTTCCCGCGCGGTGAAGGAAGCCCGGGAGGCCGGATTCGTGACCTGCGCCGCGCAGAAGGTGGACAACAGCGTGAATCCGCTCACGGAAAAGCTGCCGCTGCCCGCCCTGCTGGTGCTCGGCAACGAAGACAAGGGCGTGCGCCCCGGCGTGCTCAAGCACTGCGAATGCAGCCTGTGCATTCCCTTCCGGCGCGAGTTCGACTCCCTCAACGTGGCGCAGGCCGGAGCCATTCTCATTTCCTGCTTCGCGCGCTCGCTGGAGCTCTGAAGCCTGCCCGGTTTTCGGGCAAAATGCGGACGCCTCCCGAATCGGGATTTTTCCCGTGCGTCCGCGCCCGGCGGCATAGAGCAAGAATAAAAGAAAGAGACGGAGCCGCTCTTCCCGCTCGTCCGTCCCCGGCGGGGAACCTCCCCAGGGCATTTCCGCGAAACGCTGCTCTATCGCCCCGCTGCGGCAGAATCCACGCGCCCGGGAAGTTCCCCACGTCTCCCGTATCGAGCGCCCAGGCAAAAGGCCCTGAGCCACTCCGTCATTCCCCAACACAAAACGCCGCCCGGACACCTCGTCCGAACGGCGTTTTTTCATTCGTCCACTGAGCGGGAACCCGGCGGATTGCCGCGCACCCGAAGCAGCACTACATCTTCACCGGACGCGGACCGAAAATTTCCGTGCCCACGCGGATGATGGTGGCTCCTTCCTCCACGGCTTCGCGATAGTCGCCGGACATGCCCATGGAAAGCTCGGGCAGCGGCAGGCCGAA
The DNA here is from genome assembly GCF_057866825.1 of Mailhella sp. NCBI lineage: Bacteria > Pseudomonadati > Thermodesulfobacteriota > Desulfovibrionia > Desulfovibrionales > Desulfovibrionaceae > Mailhella > Mailhella sp. Next base: position 11,815 of record NZ_DBMAHT010000005.1, on the reverse strand, counting down.
ACGACGAACCATGTCGTCGCGCAGTTCGCGCAGACGCGCAAAGTACGGCCGCGCGGCCTCGCCCTCGCCGCAGCGGGGCGGCAGGCACATGAGGCCGAGCACACGGAGTCCGGGCCCTTCGGCGCTTATGAGATCATCCTGCAGAAGCTGCTCGAAAAGTCCGGCCAGATCGGCGGGATGCACGCCGGATTTCTGCGGCTCCTCGCCGATGTTCACCTGAATGAGCGCGTCCTGCGTTGCGCCTTCCGGCAGACGGCGCGAAAGGGCGCGCGCGAGCTCTTCGCGATCGAGCGTGTGCAGCAGCGCAAAGCGCCCGGCCACGTCCTTGGCCTTGTTGGTCTGCACCGGACCTATGGCGTGCCAGCGGATGTCGAGATCCGCAAGTTCCGCCTGCTTGGCGCGGGCTTCCTGAATGTAGTTTTCTCCGAAATCCTTCTGGCCGAGACGGCACAGCTCGGCGATGTCCGACGCGGGATGAAATTTCGACACCGCCACAAGGCGCACGCTTCCCTGTTCGCGTCCGGCCCTGCGCACGGCTTCGGCCATGCCGTCCAGCACTCCTCTCCAGCGTTCTTCCAGCAATGTCATGTTCAATCCTTTGCCCCTGAGGCGCAATCTTCGGAAAAAAGGGCCGCCCGGAGGCGACCCTGAAATCCGCTATTCGTTTTCAAATCCGAGGTCGTGGAGCAGTTCGGTGTCCTCGGCCCAGTTGTCCTTCACCTTCACCCACAGCTGCAGATGCACCTTGCCGCCGATGAGCTTCTGAATGTCCCGCCGGGCCTCCGTGCCGATTTCCTTGATGGTGGCTCCCGCGCGGCCGATGACCATGGCCTTGTGCGAAGGACGCTGCACGAAGATCACCGCGTGAATGACGGTGAGATCGCGTTCCGGATCCTCCTCCCAGGCTTCGATGTCCACGGCGGTGGTGTACGGCACTTCCTGACGCAGGCGCTCAAACACCTTTTCGCGCACGATTTCCGCGGCAAGAAAGCGCGTGGGCGCGGTGGAAAGCTGATCCTCCGGGAACTGGGAGTCGCCCTCGGGCATCATGTTCACGATGATCTTCTTGAGCTCGTCGAGTCCGTCCTTGGTCAGGGCCGACATGGGGAAGACTTCGGCCTTCGGGAAATATTCCTGAAGCGTCACCAGAAGCGGCAGCATGCGGGACTTGTCATGGAACAGATCGACCTTGTTCACCACCACGAGCAGCGGACGCTCGTCTTCCGCCAGCGCGTCGCGCAGCGACTGGATGTCGCGTTCGAGAAATTCCGGTCTGCGGATGTAGAGCTCGGAGTCGAGCACCAGCATCACGGCGTGGGCGGCGGCCATGCTCTGCCACGCGGCCTGACTCATCATCTTGCTCAGATGGCCGCGCTGCTGCTGACGCGAATGGTTCACGCCGGGGGTGTCCATGAAAATGACCTGCGCGCCCGGTTCCGACATGATACCCACCACGCGGCTGCGCGTGGTCTGCGGCTTGGAGGTCACAATGCTGATCTTCTGCCCCAGCAGCGCGTTGAGCAGCGTGGACTTTCCGGCATTGGGCGGGCCCATGAGCGCCACCCAGCCGCAACGGTGTTCATTCTGTATTCTGGTCATAATATCTCCGGTATGATGTATGCGGACGCCCTTCTCCCTGCGGAAGAAGCGTCCGTCTGATGTCGAAAAGGATTTTTCAGCTTGTACTACGCGGGGCTGAACGTCAAGAGTCTATTCCCGCGTCTCTGCGGGAAGCGGACAGGATTCTTCCAGATACTCGCAGAACGCGTCCATCTCCGGGCCGTGATCGAAGCCCGAAATGTGTCCCATGCCGTGCGCGAGCAGGCGTTTCGCGTGCGTTTCCGGGGCCTGACCGTAGAGCACGCATTCGCGCTCCAGCGTGTCGGCGCTGAGAAGAAGCGTGCCGAGCTCGCCCGCTTCGCCGGGAAAGCTCAAAATGTTGGTGGGGCCGGAGCAGCCGAGATTGCGGAGATTCACGGAAGCGATGTCGCCGTCGCCCGCCACGATAAGCTGCACGGGAAGCTCTTCCGGGGCAATGCTCGAACGTTCGGCCGCGCGGGGCCCGTTCGACTGCCCGGGCAGCATGCCCGCTTCGGCCGCGGCCGCGCGCATGGCGGCAAGCCACGAGAGCCACTCCCGCCGGCAGAAGCGGCACGGACGGCGCATCTCCACGCTGAGGCCGGTCAACATGCTCATGCGTCCTTCTCCGGGCTGTCCACGCTTTCTCCGTCGCCCGCCGAGGTATCACCGGGGACCGATTCACCGCCGGGGGCGGGGGCGTCGCCCGATGCCGCATTGCCCGATGCCGTGCCGTCGCCGGAAGTTGCGCTGCCTCCCGGGGCCTTGGCGTTCGCTTCGCGTCCGTAGGGCCTGGCGCATGCCGCGGCACTGCCGCAGGCGCCCTGCTCCGATGCCCGGTCCGTCTGTGCCGAACGTTCCGTCTGCGCGCCCTTCTCCCGCTTTTCCTTCGAGCGGCCGGGTTCAATCACCCATTCCGGCCGCAGCTCCTCGGCTTCGTCCCTGCGGCCTTCCTCGCTCTTGCGGCCGCTCTTGTGGGGATCGGGCTTTTCCTCGGGGTAGGCGATGCGCTGATGAAAAAGTCCCGTGATGCCGCGCACGAAGCTGTCGATGAGCTTGTTCAGATCACGGAAGGTCAGGTCGGATTCATCGAGCTGCCCTTCGGCGTACACGCCCTTCACTATCTTGGTGACGTGGGCCCGGATGCGGGCCGGCGTGGGATCGACCAGCGTGCGGCTCGACGCCTCCACGGAGTCGGCCAGCATGACGATGGCGGCTTCCTTGGTCTGCGGACGCGGGCCGGGATAGGAGTAGTCCTGAAGGCGCGGATTTTCGCCCATCTGCTGGGCCTTGTTGTAAAAATACATGGCTCCGCGCGTGCCGTGATGCTGCACGATGATGTCGGTGATCTCGCGGCCGAGGTGATATTCCTCCGCAAGTTCCGCGCCCTGCTTGACGTGGGAGAAGAGAATGAGCGCGCTCATGGCGGGCGAGAGCTTGTCGTGCGGATTGGGGCCGCCGAACTGATTTTCCACGAAATACTCGGGGCGGGAAATCTTGCCGATGTCGTGATAGAGCGCGCCCACCTTGCACAGCAGGCTGTTGGCACCGATGGCCGCGGCTCCGGCCTCCACGAGGTTGGAGACCACCAGCGAGTGATGATAGGTGCCGGGCACCGTCATCATAAGTTCCTGAAGCAGCGGATGTTCCAGATTCATGAGCTCCATCATGCGGAAGCGGGTGGTGTAGCCCATGAGCATTTCCAGCACGGGGCTGAGTGCGAAGAGCAGAAACAGCGAACCCACGGCGTTGCAGATGAGCGCGAGCAGCAGGAAGGGAAGCTGCGCCCATTCCAGATGGATGAACAGCGCCGCGCCGAGGCCGGTCATGAGCATCCAGATGAGCAGCGGAACGCTGCCCCAGACCACGTCCTGCCTGTTCTGCGCCCGCAGCACAAGCCAAGTGTTGGTCATGGACGACATGAAATAGAAGAAGAACAGCGCGATTTCGCCGCGGAAAATGACCGTGGCGAAGAAGGAGAGCACGAGTCCCACGGTGCAGTAGCGGCGCGCGGCGAAAATGAGCGCCGCCATGCCCGTGCCGCCCGCCACCGGGAAGGCGAAGGCCAGCACGTGCGCCGTGGAGGCCGAAGCCGCCTCCACAAGAACGTACATGGTACACCACGCCGTGCCGCCGAAAAACACGAGCAGCAGCGCGATGAGGTTCTGATCCTTGGTGCGCAGCACCGTGCCCTTGTTGCCGCTCGGCGTGATGAACAGGCCGAGCAGCAGAAAAAGTCCCAGCACCACGCAGCCGCCGAACACGTGCCAGTCCACCACGCCGGGGGTGGCGCGGAAGAGCGCCTGCAGCTTTATCTGCTGTTCGTGGGTCACCATGTCGCCGGCGCGCACCAGCACTTCGCCGGGCTGCACCTTGTAGAACACGGGCTCCACGGCGGCGAGCATTTCCTCGTTGCGCTGGCTGGTCACTTCCTGATTCACGGCAAGCGAAGGCACCACCATGAGCGGCATGACTTCCTGAAGCACCACCTTGGCACGGGAATTGAGCTTGTCCTCGGCGCGCAGTTTGCGCCCCAGCGCCACCTGGAACGAACGCAGATCCTTGAGGCCGCCGGCCTGCGTGCGCAGCACTTCCGTGCCGCTGTCCAGATCGCGCACGATGACGGCGTTGTCGGTGTTGGCTATCTGACGCATGTCGGCGATGACGCCGTTCGACAGCGTGGATTCCATCCACGGAATGAGCGTGCCCAGAAGATATTCCTGCACGTAGGAGGCCGTCAGCTGCCGGAAGGCCGCGGCCGAAACGTCGGAGAGATGCCGTTCGTTGAAGGCGCGGCGCACGTTTTCCAGACCGGCATTGTCCAGCCCGCGCTTGTTGATTTCGTCGATGAGACCGAGACTTTCCTCCCGGAAGCTCTCGATGGCCTTCTTGTCGATGTCGAAGACCATGGGCTGCAGCGCCAGCGCCCTGTCGCGGCGCAGCTGCGTGGCCTGCGGATCCTCCACGAGCAGATCCCTGTCGGAAACCACGTCGTGCGCGGCGATCTCCCCGGCGGGATACACCACGCGGGCCGTTCGGCCGGGCTGGATGGCGCACAAAAGAGAAATGAACACCAGTGCCGCCGCCAGGGACAAAAGTCCCCAGTCGTGGTGATGGTGCATGAACATGGAACGGGAATGTCCCCAGAGCTGGGAAACGCTTACCGGAGATATCTTCCTAGTTTTTTTCATAAATATCGTAAGCTTCCACGATACGGCCCACCAGCGGATGGCGAACCACGTCGGAGCTGTGGAAATGGTGGAAGGCCACGCCCCGCACGCCTTCGAGCACCTTCAGCGCATGCACGAGTCCGGAACGGGTTTCTCCTTCCTTTTCTCCGTCCCTCAGAAAGGCTCTGTTCACGGGAGGAAGGTCTATCTGCGTCACGTCGCCGGTGACCACCACGCGGGAGCCGAAGCCCATGCGGGTGAGAAACATCTTCATCTGTTCGCGGGTGGTGTTCTGCGCTTCATCGAGAATGAGGAAGGCGTCGTTGAGCGTACGGCCGCGCATGAAGGCCAGCGGGGCCACCTCGATGACGCCGGCCTCCTGCTTCTGGGCAAAGCCCTGCGGCCCGAGCATGTCGCTGAGCGCGTCGTAAAGGGGGCGCAGGTAGGGGTTCACCTTGTCTTCCATGTCGCCGGGCAGAAAGCCGAGCTTTTCTCCGGCTTCCACGGCGGGCCTTGTGAGCACTATTTTCTTCACGCGCTTTGCGGCGAGCATGGAAATGGCCATGGCCACGGCCAGATAGGTCTTGCCCGTGCCCGCAGGACCGGTGGCGAACACAAGCTCGTTGCGGCGCAGAAGCTCCATGTACTGCCGCTGCGCCGTGTTGCGCGCCACGATGCTCTTGCGCGGGGACACGATGACGCTCGCCTCGCGGAACATCTTGCTGATGTCGGCATGAGGATTGCGCAGAAGCTCCTCATAGCCCTGAAGAAGATCTTCGCCCCGCAGCGTATGCCCGCTGCGCAGAAGTCCGTACCCCTGCGTAAAAAGATTGAGCAGCAGCTCCCGCTGCGCCGGACGCGGGTCACTCACGGTAAGTTCCGTGCCCCGCGTCTGCAGATCCGCGCCGGAAGCGTCGGATATCAGTTCCAGATGGGCGTTCAGGGGGCCGAAAAGCTGACTGGCCAGACCGGCGTCGTCGAAGGCCAGCGTTTCCGCATAGGACGATTTCACACGCATATCCTGTTTTTCCGTTGAGCCGCGGGCCGCGCCCCCGGCATGGTTTTCTTCCTTACGCCAAAACAGGCAAAGAGTCCACAGCCGCCGAAATCTCCCTCGAACCCGTCAGTTTTCCTTGCGTTCCCCGGCAGGGACGCGTCTTTTTTCCCGCCCGGAGACGTTATTTTTTTGTTCCGCCGCCCGCGCCGGAACGATACAAAAGAGACTTCGTCGTCACATTCATGCAACAAAGAGTCCCGCGGGCGCTTTTTCCCGAACCTTCGCGCCGGAACGACTGTTTAAAACGCCGAAAAATTTTTTCCTCTCCTGTTTTGAAAATAACGTCGATTTTATAACTAACCCGTTGAACTGATGAATTTTAACGCTTATCCGGTAATAACTGTTATTTTTCTTCCCCCCTTGTCATAAAACAAAACGGGTTTTACTATAGCGCCGCTCTCCAGGAAGAGTCCTTTATTATAACGAACGAACAGTTCCGTCTCCTTCGTCGGAGACCGGAGGTAAGGTTTTTCATGTCTTTCCCCGCGTTGAAAATCGGTGATCTGGTCGCCCGCACGCCCATCGTTCAGGGCGGCATGGGCGTCGGCATATCTCTTTCCAAACTGGCGTCCGCCGTGGCCAACGAAGGCGGCATCGGCGTCATCGCCGGAGCCATGGTCGGCATGCGCGAGCCCGACGTGGCTTCCAATCCCGTGGAAGCCAACGTCCGCGCCCTGCGCCGCGAAATCGAAAAGGCCCGCGCCGCCACCAGGGGCATCATCGGCGTGAACATCATGGTCGCGCTCACCACCTTTGCCGAAATGGTGCGCACCGCCGTCGAAGCGCGCGCCGACGTCATTTTCTCCGGCGCCGGCCTGCCCATGGATCTGCCGAAAATCTTTCTCGACGCCTGCGCCCAGAAAAAGGAAGAATTCCGCACCAAGCTCGTGCCCATCGTGTCTTCCGGCCGCGCCGCCACGCTCATCGCCAAAAAGTGGATGCACAAAACCGGCCTCATTCCCGACGCCTTCGTGCTCGAAGGCCCCAAGGCCGGCGGACATCTCGGCTTTTCCGAAGAGCACATCTTCGACGAGGCCTTCTCCCTCGAACATCTGGTCTCCGGCGTAGTCGACGCCGCCAAGGCTCTGGAAGACAAGGCCGGACGTGCCATTCCCGTGATTGCGGGCGGCGGCGTGTTCAGCGGCGCGGACATCGCCAAAATGCTCTCGCTCGGCGCTTCCGGCGTGCAGATGGCCACCCGCTTCGTGGCCACGGACGAATGCGACGCGGACATCCGTTTCAAGCAGGCCTACGTGGACGCAAAGGAAGAAGACGTGACCATCATTCACAGCCCGGTGGGCATGCCCGGCCGCGCCCTGAACAATTCCTTCATCGAGGCCGCGCGCGAAGGCAAGAGAAAACCCTTCAAGTGCGTGTTCCACTGCATCAAGACCTGCGATCCGAGCACCACGCCCTACTGCATTTCCTCGGCGCTCATCAACGCCATGAAGGGCAATCTCGACAAGGGCTTCGTGTTCTGCGGGGCCAACGTGGCCCGCGTGAAAAGCATCGTTTCCGTTCACGAACTCATGGAAACCCTGCGCAGGGAATACGACGAATGCCTTGCCAAAAAGGAATCCGCCGCCGGATGATTCCGCATTTCCGGCGTTCCGCCGCGCGTTCCGAAGAACGACGGCGGAACGCTCTTCCTGAGCAGAAAACGCCGCCGAAAAGACGGCGTTTTCCTTTTTAAACAGCGAATCTTCCGCAATTCTCCCCGTTCTGACAGGATCAGGCAATTAATCGAAAGGATAGTATCTATTCCGCCCGTTTCATGAACGTTATCGTCAGTGAAACAACGCGGGCGACCACCCCCGTCGCCGACGCGCGGAGGAATCATGAACCGGCGAAACTTTCTCAAACGCGCTCTCATGGCCACGGCCGCCGGAGGCCTGCTTCTCTCCGGCGCGGCGTCTTCCCTTTCCGAAGCGCGCGGCGCAGAACACGACAAGGAGAAAAAGATGAAGATTCTCGTTCTCACCGGCAGCCCGAGGGAACACGGCAATTCCAACACGCTGGCCGATCACTTCATCAAAGGCGCGCAGGAAGCCGGACACGACGTGTTCCGATTCGACGCCGCGCAGAAAAGCGTTCATCCCTGCATCGCCTGCAACAGCTGCGGCATGGACGGCCCCTGCGTGTTCGATGACGACGACTTCAGTCTCGTGCGCGAGCACATCGTTTCCGCCGATCTCGTGGCCTTCGTCACGCCCATGTACTACTTCGGCATATCCGCCCAGCTCAAGGCCGTCATCGACCGCTTCTACGCCATAAACGGCTCCATTCACACGCCGAAGCAGGCCGTGCTCCTCATGACCTACGCCAACACCTCAAGGCGCGACGAAAGCCCCATGCTCACGCACTACGAAGTGCTGCTGGACTACCTCGGCTGGACCGACGCCGGACGCGTCGTCGCTCCCGGCGTGTGGACCGAAGGCTCCATACGAAACACGACCTTCCCCGAACAGGCCTACCGCCTCGGCAAAGGACTGCGCCTTCAGAAAGAGAGCGCGCTATGAAACGACGCGCCTTTCTCGGCATGATGGCGGGAGCCGCCGTTGCGGCAGGCGCAGGCGGCGTGTTCGCCTTTCTGCGTCAGGAACAGTTCGGAGCCCTGCCCGAAGGCGAAGATATGCGCCGCATTCTGCGCTCGCCGCACTATGCCGACGGAGCCTTCCACAACCTCATTGAGCGCCCCGTGCTCAGCGACAACAGCACCTTTGCGGGCGCGCTGCTCCGCTCTCTCGTGGAAGAGCGCCCCAATCCCGCGCCGAGCGCGCCTGTTCCCTCCCAAAAGCCCGACCTTCTCTCGCGCGGCCGCTCCGAAAACATCGTGGTCTGGCTCGGGCATTCCAGCTTTTTCCTCCAGCTGGGCGGCAAACGCCTGCTCATTGATCCGGTGTTCAGCGATCACGCCGCGCCGGTGTCGTTCAGCACGCGGGCCTTTGCCGGAAGCACGCCCTGCACGGCGCGAGACATGCCAGACATCGACGCCCTGCTCATTTCCCACGATCACTGGGATCACCTGGACTACCCCACGGTCACGGCGCTGAAAACGCGCGTCGGCCTTGTCGCGTGCGGACTCGGCACGGGCGCGCATTTTCGGCGCTGGGGCTTTGAGCGCAAGCGCATCCGCGAGGCCGACTGGGGCGACGGCATCGACCTGAACGGCGTTCGCATCCGCTTCGTCACGGCCAGCCACTATTCCGGCCGCACTCTCACGCAGAACAAGACCCTGTGGACCGGCTTCATGCTGGAAGCGCCGGACTGCCGCGTCTTCTTCAGCGGCGACAGCGGCTACGGCCCCCACTTCGCCGACATCGGACAAAAGCTCGGCGCGCCGGATCTCGCGCTGCTCGACTGCGGACAGTACAACGAGCGCTGGAAGTACATCCACATGACGCCGGAAGAGGCCGTGCAGGCGGCGCAGGATCTGGGCGCAAAGGCGCTGCTGCCCGCGCACATCGGCAAGTTCGCCCTGGCCTATCACCCCTGGGACGAGCCGTTCCGCCGCGTGACTGCCGCCTCGCAGGGAAAATCGTTCCGCCTGGTCACGCCGATCATCGGTGACGTCGTGTCCCTGACGCATCCTCTGCCGGAATTTCCCCGCTGGTGGGAAGCGCTGGCCGCCCGGCAGGCCTAACGGGGCGCGGCGAAGGCGCAAAGGGCGCTTGCGGGGAAAGGGCCCGGGCCGCTGCGGCACGAACATCGCGCGTATCCACTCTCCCGCCGGAAAGGGGACCGAAGTCAGGAGGCGATCTTGCCGTCGCAACGTGCGCGCCCGCCGAAAAGGCTCCGGCAACACGAAGTCTGCGTCGGGCTCCCGACCGGTCTGCGCGTTGAGCACGCCGGGCCGAAAAACATGTTCTTTTACTCTGGCGGAGGTCATGGCCATGTCGGAACAGCTGCAACGGATCAGGCAACTGCAGGAATCGCTGAAAGAAAAAATGCTCCGCTATCTGGAGTCTCCCCAAAATTTTGCCACGGCCGTGGAGGGCTTTCACCTCGTCCGCCGCGAAGACGGCGGAGCGCCGGAACAGTGCTTTGAAAAGCCTCTCGTCGGACTCGTGGTGCAGGGCGCGAAGCATTCGGTCATGGCCGGACAGGAGTTTGTCTATACGGAAAACCAGACCGTCGTTGCAGGCGTGGACATGCCCATTGCGTCCTACGTAATCAATCCCACGCACGAAAAGCCGTTCCTCTTCGCCTACGTCTATCTGGAGAAAAAAACGCTCTCCTCCCTGGCCCTGGAAATGAAGGACGCGCTGCCCGAAAGCAACGAAGAAAGTGCAGGCGTTTCCGTGGCCGACGCCGACGTCGACGTCATGGAAATGTTTCTGCGGCTTATCGAGCTTCTGAAAAAGCCCGAACAGATTCCCGTCCGCGCGCCCATGATGCTGCGCGAACTGCACTATCTTCTGCTCATCAGTCCGCACGGCCCGCTGCTTCGCCGTCTGAACACGCCGGGCACGCAGAATCATCAGGTCATGCAGGCCATCAGCTGGATACGGGAAAACTACAAAAATCCGCTGAAGGTGGAATCGCTGGCCAGACAGGTGAACATGTCCGCATCCAATCTGCACCGTCACTTCAAGCTGCTCACGGGCCTGAGTCCGCTGCAGTATCAGAAGCAGCTTCGCCTGTACGAGGCCCAGCGCCTCATGCTGGTGGAGCACGAACGCGCTTCCAGCGCGGCCCTCAGCGTGGGCTATGAAAGCGTGACGCAGTTCAACAGGGAATACAAACGGGTGTTCGGCGAACCGCCGCTGCGCGACATGAACCGCCGCAGAACCATGTCCGGCCTCTCCTGACGAAGGCGCGGCCACGCAGATCGCGTCGGAACCTCAAGCCCCGACGCCCAAGCGACGCGCCCGCCGCGCCGACGACAAAAAACGCGAGGACAAGCGGCGCTCGTAATCCAAAGAAGTGTCCGGAAGAACTTGCGTCTGCTAAAAGGCCGCCCTGCGGGAAAAGCAAAACCCGAAGCCAAAACACGCAAAAAACAACGCGCGAAACAAAAGCTCAAGCGCTGTCCCTGCAAGCGGGGCGACGCACAAGGCAAAAGCGCCAAAGGTTCCAGACACGCGACAAGTCGCAAAGCGCAAAACCGAAGATATCCTCCTGCACCCACGACAAAGGGCGGCCCTGAAAGCCGCCCTTTCCGTCTGAGCACTGCTCCCGCTCTCACCCAGAAGCGGAGAGCCCGCATTTATTCGGCCGTTTTGAACCCCAGACCGCTCAGCCATTCGTTCACGTCGTCGGCCGCGCCGGACACGCGGGAGCCGCGCACCTCGAAGCCCTTGAGCATGCGGGCCTGCGGGCACAGCGCTTTGAGATCTCTCTCGCTGCGCCCGAAGCGGCTGCCCTCGTGAGTGCAGAACGGAATGACGGTCCGATTGCCGAGATCATACTTTTCAAGAAGCGTGAAGAACGGCATGGGCAGCGTGCCCCACCAGTTTGGATACCCGATGAACACCGTGTCGTAGCCGTCCAGCGGAGGCAGCTTCGTGGCAATGGCCGGGCGGGCGTTCGCTTCCTGTTCCTTCTTTGCCTCGTCCACCACGGCGTCGTAGTCTTCGGGATAAGGCTTCACGGTTTTCAGTTCCACCATGTCGCCGCCCACGCGCTCGTGGATGAATCCTGCAAGACGACGCGTGTTGCCGCTATGAGAAAAATACACGATGAGCACCTTTCTTCCTCCCGCTTCCGCGGCCAGAGCCCGCGGGGAAAACAGCGCGGGCGCGGCCAGCGCGGCGGCCCCCAGCGCAAGAGTCTTCAGAAAAACGCGTCTCGATGCGACGCCGACCTCAACAGAACGCATGTCTGCCGACATGCGGCGATCGTCAGAGTGACTCACAACCGTCTCCTGTTCATGACGCCGGGCTCTGCGCCCGGCGGAAAAAACGTGCATACCAAGCCCGCTCCGCGCGAATGCGGAGCGCTTCAGTCAGGCGAAAACCGCCTTTTGTCGGAAAAAGCTACTTGCCCGCAGCCGGAGCCACGGCGTTCA
>NZ_DBMAHT010000004.1:0-57842 GCF_057866825.1 Mailhella sp. | reverse complement strand
CGGCAAGGAATCCATCAACAGCGGCATCAAGGCATCCCTCGTGGGCGCGGCCGCCGTGGTGCTCGTCATGCCCCTCTACTACGGGCTCTCCGGCCTCATCGCCGACGTCATGCTCTGCTTCACCATCACCATTCTGCTCGCCGGCATGACCCTCTTCGGCGCCACGCTCACCCTGCCCGGCATCGCGGGCATCGTGCTCACCATCGGCATGTCGGTGGACGCCAACGTGCTCATCTTCGAGCGCATCAGAGAAGAGCTCAAGGCGGGCATGTCCGCCATGGAAGCCGTCAGGGCGGGCTTCAGCCGGGCCAGCATCTCCATCATCGACTCGAACCTGACAACGCTCATCACCGCGGCCATTCTGTACCAGTTCGGCACGGGCCCCGTCCGAGGCTTCGCCGTCACGCTGTCGCTGGGCATTCTGGCCTCCATGTTCACGGCCGTGTTCGTTTCCCGCGCCGTGTTTGAATCGTGGGTCGCCCGGTCCGCCAGTCAGAAAATCAGCATTTAGGACAAAGAGGTCCGTTCCATGGCATTCGCACTTCTTTCCCGTCAGACCAACATCGACTTTGTCGGCTTCCGCCGCATAGCCTACAGCATCTCCGGCTTCTTCATCATTCTCGGCCTGATCGCCATCTTCTGGAACGGCGGTCTGCGCTACGGCGTGGACTTCGCCGGCGGCGTCATGGTGCAGATTGAATTCGCCCAGCCCATTCCCGACGAACAGGTGAAAACCGCCTTGAAGGACGTCGATCTGCCCGGCCTCACCGTGCAGCAGGTCGATACCGAAGACCGCGACTATCTGCTGCGCTTCTCCATGCCCGCGGCGGAAAATCAGGACCTGCGCGAGCAGGTGTCCTCCGCGCTGAAGTCCAGCATTCCCGACAACCCCTCCACCATCCAGCGTCTGGAATCCGTGGGCCCCAAGGTGGGCAACGATCTGCGCAACATGGCCATCGAGGCCCTGTTCTACGCCGTGCTGCTCATCACCGTGTACATCTCCGGCCGCTTTGAATACAGCTGGTTCATGGCCGGAGCCATGGCCATCGTGCTCTGGGCCGCCGTGTACGGCGCTTCCTACCTCGGCTTCAACCGGCTGTGGGGCGTGGCCATAGGCATGATCATCACGCTCCTCTGCTGCTGGAAACTCAAGCTCAACTTCGCCCTGGGCGCCATTCTGGCCCTCATTCACGACGTGATCGTCACGCTCGGCCTGCTCACCCTGCTCGGCGTGGAAATAGACCTCAACGTCATTGCGGCTCTGCTCACCCTCGTGGGCTACTCCATCAACGACACCATCGTCGTGTACGACCGCATCCGTGAAAACCTGCGTGCCGTGCCCGCAGACGCCCATCCGAAGCCCACCATGGGGCAGATCATCAACAAGTCCGTGAACCAGACGCTCTCGCGCACCATCATGACCTCCGCCACCACGCTGGTGGCCAGCCTGGCCCTGTACCTGCTCGGCGGCAACGTCATTCACGACTTCGCCCTCACCATCACGCTCGGCATCGTGTTCGGTACCTTCTCCTCCATCTTCGTGGCCTCGCCCATCCTCATCGCCTTCGGCGACGTGGACCTCTACCACTCCAAGACGAAGCAGAAGGACGACTACGAACGCCCCGGCGAACACGGCATCGTGTAGCGCCGCCGCGCCCGCAGCGCCTTTTCCTCCGCTTTCCTCCGGGAAGGCGGAGGATTTTTTATGCCGGAACTTCGGGGGAAAGGCGCGCCCGCAGCAACGTCCGGCCCACGGAATGCCCTGCCTCCCGCGCGGTCTTCGGCCATCCGCAGCCAGCCTGAACGCCCGCGTATCGAGGCTGCGCCGTCAGGGCGTCGCGCGTGAACCTCGATCTGACCTTCCGCCACGCCTCGCGCCTTCACCATGCTGTACACTCGCCGACCGACGCGCCATTTCTCCCAAACCTCGCCCCGGCCTTTCGTGCCGCATCGCGGCTGCTCCTTCCTGCGCCCTGCGCCGGGCCGCTCTGCCTTCCTAGCGTGCTCACGCGCGCTGCAACGCTCCTTCCGCCCTTCCCTCAAAAAAATACGGCGCAGCAGGCGCAAAAAAAGAGCGGCCTTCCGTGGGAAAGCCGCCCTTTGATTCGCGTTTGCCGCAATCAGTCGAGATACTCGGTCAGATCGCTGCGCAGAATGTGATCCAGTTCCGCGCGGTCGGAAGCGAGCGTCTCGGTGAACAGGAAGCCGAACACCGGGCCGGTATGATAGTCGATGGGACGCAGTTCCATCACGTTGCGGAAGGAGGCGCGGAGCCTGTCGTAGTTGAACACGTCGGAAGGCTTGAGGCTCGCCGGCGGATTCAGCACGATGAAGGAATAGATTTTGTCTTCCTTGCCCTTCAGCAGGGTGTCCCAGTCGGGACGGACGTTCCGCAGAAAATAGTCGTAGGTGCGGAAGCCGTAGGCGTGCAGGGAAAGATCGGTGAGGCACCAGCCCGCAAAGCGCAGAGGATTGGCCTCGATGGGAATGATGCGGCCGTTGTCCACGCGCAGTTCCAGATGAATGGGCAGATTGCGCGCGCCCATTTCCTCGTTCATGCGGTTGAAGAACTCAGTGAACGGCTCAAGATGCTCGCGGATGATGGACGCGCCGGAGCAGTACAGTCTGTCGCTCACGTCGTCCGCCGAAGCGAATTCGTGATGGAAGATGTTCACGATGACGGCCCGGCCTTCGTCGTCGTAGTAGAAATCGACCGCGTATTCCTCGCCGCCGATGTACTGCTCAAGGATGAAGCGGCCATTGCCCACCACGCTTTCGTCGTAGTTCTTCTTCCAGTCGCCGGAGTGCAGACGGATGTCTTCCAGCGCCTTCTTCCAGTCGTCCTCGCTGAAGATGGTGTACACGCCCACGCTGAAAAAGCCCACGGAAGGCTTGAGAATGAAAGGCGTCTTCAGTTCGCTGAAGTCGATCTTGTCGAGATCGGCCGTCGCGACTTCGCGGAACAGGAAGTCGGGATAGATTTTCGCAAGCATGCGGCGGAAGGCGGCCTTGTCCTTGCACAGGGCTATGCCCTTCTGCAGGCCTTTGTCGGGCGAATGCTTCAGCACCCACGAAAGGGAATTTTCGCAGGTGGTGTAGATGCGGTCGCCCTGCGCGAGCAGCGCGTCGGCCTCTTCGTCGGAAACGAGGCGGAACGCGCCTTCGGGCGCGGCGGCCAGCGCGGCTTCGTTGCGGAGCACGGGCGTGCGGCTTTCAACAAGATAATCCCGAAGTTCCCGGGACACGTACTGTTTGTCAAGAATGATCATGCAGTCCTCACAGGGGGAAGTGGCAGCGCACGGCATGCCCTTGGTTGACGGCAACAAGCGGAGGCTCTTCTTCCCGGCACTGCGGCCTTGCATGCGGGCAGCGGGGATGGAAGGCGCATCCGGCAGGCGGAGAAAGCGGACTCGGCATTTCTCCGGAAAGAATTGCGCCCCGGCCGCGGCGGGACGGATCCCGCGACGGCGCGGCGGCCATGAGCGCTTCCGTGTAGGGATGCGCGGCATGGGAAAAAAGTTCGTCGCAGGAAGCCATTTCCACAAGACGCCCGAGGTACATGACGGCCACCCGGTCGCTCATGAAGCCGATGACGCCGAGATCGTGGGAAATGAACAGGTAGCCGAGGCCCATGTTCTGCTGCATGTCCTTCAAAAGATTCAGCACCTGCGCCTGCACCGAGGCGTCCAGCGCGGAAACGGGCTCGTCGCACACCACCGCGCCGGGCCGCGCCACAATGGCTCTGGCCACGGCCACGCGCTGACGCTGCCCGCCGGAAAACTCATGCGGATACCTGTCGATGTGCTCGGGCTGAAGCCCCACATGCCCAAGAATGTCCTGCACCTTTTCCCGCCATTCGGCCCGCGACAGCGGCCGTCCGGCGGCCTGCGCGGCGAGGCGCAGCGGTTCGGCAATGCTGGCTCCCACGCTCTGGCGCGGATCGAGCGAAGAAAACGGATCCTGAAAAATCATCTGAATGCGGCTTGCGCGCTCCAGAGGCGACCATTCGCCGATGGGATGCCCCGAAAGCAGAACCTCGCCGGAAGAGGGCGAAAGCAGTCCCACGGCCATGCGGGCGAGCGTGGACTTGCCGCAGCCCGATTCTCCCACAAGACCCAGGGTTTCTCCGGCGGAAAGCTGGAAGCTTACCTCGTTCACGGCCTTCACGCTTGCCGGACGGGGATCGAAAAAGCCCCGCCGCACGGCAAATTCCCGGCTCACCCGTTTCAGTTCCAGCAACGCATCCATAGAAGTTCCCGTATAGTTCCTGTTCGTCGAGGGGCGAAAGTTCCGCCCGGGCGACATCCTATCTTAGCCTTCCCCGTGCCGCAAGGGGATAAAATCTCTGGACATGGAGCCGTTCCGGCTTTAAGTAGGGAGGAAGGAGAGGAACCGCTGAGACATTTTGTGCTTCATGCCGACAAGCCGACCGCCGCTGCGGTCATGTCCACGCGGCTCCTTTTGCATTCCAGGCTCCACACTCATTCATGGACAGCAAATCCCAATACTCAGGGAGTTACTTCCTATGTTTCACCGCATGATTTCTTCTTTCTGCCTGCTTGCGGCTCTTTTTGCGGCTCCTCTTTCCGCCGGCGCCGCGGCGCCCTTCGCCTTTGCCGACGTGCAGGCCAAGGCACAGGATCTGGCCGGAACAAAGTACGTTCCCACCACTCCCGTGCCGGAATTTCTCACCAAGCTCAATTACGGCGAATGGAGCGGCATACGCTACCTGCCGGAAAAGGCGCTCTGGGCCGAGGAGAATCTGCCCTTCACGGTGCAGTTCTTCCACCCCGGCCTGTACTACGACAGACCGGTGCGCGTACACATCGTCAACGACGAAGGCGTGGAAGACGTGGCCTTTGATCCTTCGCTGTTCCAGTACGGCAGCGAAGACCTGGCCAAGCAGGTCGCCCAGACCAAGGACATGAACTTCGCCGGATTCCGTCTGCACTATCCGCTGAACAAGCCCGAATACAAGGACGAAGTGGCCATTTTCCTCGGCGCGTCCTACTTCCGCGCGCTGGCTGCGGATACGCACTACGGCATCTATTCCCGCGGACTCGCCCTGGACACCGCCACGGCGCAGGGCGAAGAGTTCCCCTACTTCAAGGAATTCTGGATCGTGAAGCCCGCCGCCGACGCCAAGGACATCACCATCTACGCGCTCATGGACAGCGAAAGCATGGCCGGAGCCTATCGCTTCGTCATCACGCCCGGCTCTCCCACGGTCATGGACGTGAAATGCGCGCTCTTCACCCGCAAGGGCGCCAAAAACATTCAGAAAATCGGCCTTGCTCCCCTCACGAGCATGTTCTTCTACGGCGAAGAGAAAAACGGTCGTCCCGGCGACTACCGGCCCGAAGTCCACAATTCCGACGGTCTGCTCTTCGTGAACGGCGACAAGCACTGGTTCTGGAGCCCGCTCGCCAACTTCAAGCGCCTCAGCGTGAACACCTTCCCGCTTCAGAATCCGCGCGGCTTCGGCCTTCTGCAGCGCGACAGCGACTTCAAGAGCTATCAGGACATCGAGGCCGCCTATGAACGCCGTCCCTCCCTGTGGGTGGAACCCCAGGGCGACTGGGGCCCCGGCACGCTGAACCTGGTGGAAATCCCCACGGAAGACGAAATGCACGACAACATCGTGGCCTTCTGGACGCCCGACAAGCCCCGCGACAAGAACAATCCCGATCAGCCGGAAGCGGAACTGCGCTATCCCGACACGCAGATGTACAGCTGGAAGCTCTACTGGATGCAGCCCCAGACCCAGCAGCACGACCGCGGACAGGTGACCTCCACCCGCGTTTCCCGCAACGGCGACACCATGACCTTCCATGTGGATTTCGCCGGCGGCGAACTGGCCACGCTCCCCGCGGACACCGGCCTTTCGAGCATCGTGGAAACGCCCGAGCCCATTCCGCTGCTGGAAAAGAAGCTGCTGCGCAATCCGGCCACGGGCGGCTGGCGGCTCACCTTCACCGTGCGTCTTCCCAAGGAAGAAGGCGTCATTCAGAGCCTCATGGCCGCGCGCAAAGGGCCCGTCATGCTGCGCTTCCGCGCCCTGCTCAAGAAGGGCGAAAACCTGCCCGATCCTCTGACCGAAACCTGGATCTACGACTGGCAGCTGCAGCAGCAGTAATCCGCCTCTGCCGGAACGCTCCCGTTCCCGGAGCGCGGAGTGCGGGGAAAAATTTTCCCTGCCGCCCTGCCTCCGTCAACCTCTTCAAAAGGTCTTCGTATGAACGCCTATCAGGATATGGATTTCCGGGTTCGCGACCGCATTCTGCTCTATGCGCGCGGGCTGAACCTCTCGCCGAAAGCCAGCGTGGAACTCGCGCTGGAAAGCCTGAAACGCTGTGAATCCGATCATCCGAGCTACCACGAGGCCCTCGCCTGCCTCCACGCCATTCTGGCGGAAAAAGGCCGTGAACTCATTCCCGGCGACGAAGCTCCGCATCTCGTGTCCGCCCCGGGCATGACCCGCAGCTCCATGCTGGCCGAAGAACTCGACCGCACGCCGTGGCTGAGCATCTTCAAAAAAACGCTGAGCCGTCTGTTTCGCATCTTCCGCCCGTCGGGCATGGCCGCTCGCGCCTCCTGGAAGGACAGCGCCGACAGGCAGCGCCAGCAGCTGGAATGGGAAAAAGTGGCGGGCCGCCGCCGCACCCTGCTCATGACGCTGATTCTCGTGCCCGCCGTCATCGGCGCGTACCTCATGTACAGCATTCTGCCGCAGCAGGGCATTGAAGCCGTCAAAATCATGACGGCCGTGCTTTTCGCCATCCTGTTCGGATGGATTTCCATCGGCTTCTGGATGTGCGTGGCGGGCTGCTGGGTGCTCTCCCACAAGGTGGACCGCTTCACCCCCACGCGCGGATGCGACGCCGTGAACATTCCCGACACGACCCGCACCGCCATTCTCTTCCCCGTGTACAACGAGGACACCCGCAAATACATGGCGGGCATTGCCGCCACCTGGCATTCCCTGGTGCAGACCGGCGAAAGCGACAAGTTCGACATCTTCATTCTCAGCGACTCCACCAGTCCCGACTCCTGGGTGGCCGAAGAGGAAGCCTGGTACGAATTCTGCCAGAGAGAAAACGTGTTCAACCACATTTTCTACCGTCGCCGCCGCAACAACACCAAGCGCAAGAGCGGCAACGTGGCCGACTTCTGCCGCCGCTGGGGCGCGCAGTACAAGTACATGATCGTGTTCGACGCCGACAGCGTCATGAGCGGCCGCACCATGGTGCGCATGGTGAAGTCCATGGAACTGCATCCCGAAATGGGCATGATCCAGACGCCGCCGCTCGCCGTGAACATGAACAGCCTCGTGGCCCGCGTGCAGCAGTTTGCGAACCATCTCTACGGCCCCGTGTTCGCCACGGGCCTGCACTTCTGGCTGCTCGGCGACGCCCAGTACTGGGGACACAACGCCATCATACGCGTGGATCCCTTCATCAAGCACTGTCAGCTTCCCACCCTGCCCGGACGCGGTCCCCTCGCCGGCGACATTCTGAGCCACGACTTCGTGGAATCCGCCCTCATGCGGCGCGCAGGCTACGGCGTGTGGCTGGCCTACGACCTCGACGGCTCCTGGGAAGAAAGTCCGCCTTCGCTCATCGATGAACTCATACGCGACCGCCGCTGGTGCCAGGGCAACCTGCAGCACAGCCGTCTCATTTTCTCGGGCGGCATCTTCCCCACGCATCGCGCGCTGTTCATCAACGGCATCATGTCCTACGCCTCGGCCCTGCTGTGGCTGTTCTTCCTGGTGTTCAGCTCCATTCAGGCCGTGACGGAAGCCTTCATTCCGCCCTCCTACTTCCCGAACGGCCCCACGCTGTTCCCCGTGTGGCCCACCTGGTATCCCAAATGGGCTCTGCTGCTGCTCGTGAGCACCTGCATCATGCTGTTCATGCCCAAGATTTTCGCCATCGTTCTCACGCTGCGCAAAGGCGGCGCCAAAAACTTCGGCGGAGCCTTCAGCATGTGCATGAGCGTGCTCGGCGAAGTGCTCATTTCCACGCTGCTCGCCCCCGTGCGCATGCTCTTCCACAGCTTCTTCGTGGTCACCACCCTGCTCGGCTGGAAGGTTTCGTGGAACACCCAGAACCGCAGCGACACCGGCACAAGCTGGAGCGACGCCATCCGCTTCCACTGGTGGGGCACGCTCATCGGCCTTTTGTGGGGCGGCGTCATGTGGCTCATCAACCCGGGCTTCTTCATCTGGTTCTCGCCCATCGCCGTCGGCCTCGTGCTCTCCATTCCGCTTTCGGTGTTCACCAGCCGCGTGAGCTGGGGCCTGGCCGCCAAGCGCATGGGCCTCTTCATCACCTCGTCCGAACTCAAGGCCGAGCCCGAACAGGCCGACATGCACAAAGAACTCGAACGCCCCGACCGCTATTCGCCCTTCACCATCGCGCGCGACAAGGGCTTCACGCGTGCCGTGGTCATTCCCCGCGTGCATGCGCTGCACATCGCCCTCATCCGTCGCCGCAAGTGGGAACGCCCCATCGGCGAAGAGCGCGAAAAGATGCGCCGCGCCCTGCTAGCCAAGGCTCTCGAAACCGGGCCGCGCGGCCTTTCCAAGCAGGAAAAGTCGGCGCTGCTCATGGATCCGCGCCTCTTGAACGAACTGCACAGGAACGTCTGGCAGCTGGATCCGGAAAAAGGACACGACTGGGGCGTGGCGCAGAACTGACGCCGCGCACCCCCGGCGAGCCTCGGCAAAAACGCCGACGCCGACATCCGCTTCATCATCAAGGCCGATCCCGCAACGGGGTCGGCCTTTTTCATGGTCAAGGCCGGACTCGACCGCCTTGCCGGAAAAGCTGCGCCGCAGAACGCCGGGCTCTCGGAACATGCGCGCAAAAGACCGAGGGCGCGCCGACTTCGCCGGGAAAGGCTTCGGACTCAAGGACGCCGCGCTGAACGCCCGACGCACACAGCTCTTGCCGGGAACCGGGAGAGCTTCGGGAAATCACACCGGAATGTTCCCCGCTCCCTCCGGCACGCTTTCTCCCCCGTTCGCCGCCTCGAAGAACTCGGAACGTGAGTCAAGCGGACATAGGCCATCGGCTCCGGCGCCGACGCGCCTTCCAGCGCCCCTCTCCGCCTCTCTCCCGCGCTCTGCGCTTTTCCCCGGTCTTCTCCCAGGTCTTTCGTCTTCGCGCCAAGAGGGCCCTCCCGGCCGCAGATTTTTGCAGGCGGATTTTCCCGCACACAGGCGGCTTTCCTCGCGCAAATGCCGAGCGACGAAAAAGGGCGGAAGGATCGCTCCTTCCGCCCTTCAGGGTATGTCATTGTCAGACGGCAGACGCCGCCCGTTCAACGCGCGTTCTTTGGATCATCAGTCCAGAGAGGCCGCTTCCTCCACCACTTCAAAGGCTTCGATGACGTCGCCGACCTTGATGTCGTGGAAGTTGTCGAGGCCCACGCCGCATTCAAGGTTGCGCACGACTTCGCGGGCGTCGTCCTTGAGGCGCTTGAGGGAAGCGATCTTGCCGGTGTACACCACCACGCCGTCGCGCAGCAGGCGCACGTTGGCGGTGCGGGTGAGCTTGCCGTCCGTAACCATGCAGCCCGCAATAAGGCCGACCTTGGGCACGGAGAAGGTCTGACGCACTTCGGCCTGACCGAGATACACTTCCTTGGACACGGGAGCCAGCAGGCCGGCCATGGCGCTCTTGATCTCGTCCACCAGCTTGTAGATGATGTCGTAGAAGCGGATGTCCACCTGTTCCTGCTCGGCCACTTCCTTGACCTTGGCCGTGGGACGGACGTTGAAGCCGATGATGATGGCGTTGGACGCCGCAGCCAGCATGACGTCGGATTCCGAAATCGCGCCCGCGCCGCCGTGGATAATGTCGATGCGCACCTTGTCGGTGCTGAGCTTGCGCAGCGACTCGGTAATGGCTTCCAGAGAGCCCTGCACGTCGGCCTTGAGCACCACGTTGAGCACCTGCGTTTCCTGCGCGTCCGCGCTCTGCTTGAGGAAGTTTTCAAGGGTCACGCGGGACACCTTGGCCAGTTCCTTTTCGCGCAGCTTGGTGGCGCGGGATTCGGCGATGCGGCGGGCCGTCTTTTCATCTTCGAGGCACACGAACTCGTCGCCGGCTTCCGGCACGCCTTCAAAGCCCTGGATTTCCACAGGCATGGAAGGTCCGGCTTCCTTGATCTTGCGGCCCTGATCGTTGAAGAGAGCGCGCACGCGGCCGGAGAACACGCCGCACACGAACACGTCGCCCTGATGCAGCGTGCCTTCCTGCACGAGCACGGTGGCCACGGGGCCGCGGCCCTTGTCGAGCTTGGCTTCCACCACGTGACCGCGGGCGGGCTTGTCGGGATTGGCCTTGAGTTCCAGAATTTCGGCCTGGAGGGCGATGAGTTCCAGAAGATCGTCGAGGCCCTTGCCCGTCTTGGCGGAAACCATGGCCACCACGGTGTCGCCGCCCCAGGCTTCGGGCTGCAGTCCGAGTTCGGAGAGCTCGCGGAGCACGCGGTCGGGGTTGGCGGTTTCCTTGTCTATCTTGTTCACGGCCACCAGAATGGGCACGCCGGCGGCGCGGGAGTGGTTGATGGCTTCGCGGGTCTGTTCCATGACGCCGTCGTCGGCGGCGACCACGAGCACCACGAGGTCGGTCACCTGCGCGCCGCGGGCGCGCATGGCGGTGAAGGCCGCATGGCCGGGCGTGTCGAGGAACACGATGTCGCCGCGCTTGGTCTTCACGAGATACGCGCCGATGTGCTGCGTAATGCCGCCCGCTTCGCCGCTGGTCACGCTGGTCTTGCGGATGGCGTCGAGCAGAGAGGTCTTGCCGTGGTCGACGTGGCCCATGATGGTCACCACCGGAGGACGGGGCTTGAGCATCTCGGGCGTATCCACCACGGTGGGCACGAGGTAATCTTCTTCGGAGAAGCCCACCTTTTCCACTTCGTAGCCGAATTCCGAAGCCACGAGCGTGGCGGTGTCGATGTCGAGGGCGTTGTTGATGGTGGCCATCACGCCGAGACCGAACAGAACCTTGATGACTTCGCTGGACTTCACGCCCATCTGATGGGCCAGTTCCGACACGCGGATGGATTCTTCCACGCGAATCTTGCGCTTGGTGGCCTTCATGGGCTGGGTGGACTGGCTCACCGCCTGATGCTGCTGCTTCTTGGGCTTGTGCGACCGGCGGGTGCGGACCATGCCCTCATCGTCGTCCATGTCGGGGCCGCCGTGACGACGGCTGAAATCGTCGGCATCCTGCGGGAAGTCGGTGGAACGACGGCTCTTGCTGTTGCGCTTCTTGCGGCTCTGCTCGTTCTCCATGGGAGGCTGCTGGCCGAAGGGCGGCGTGAAGGAGCCGCCGGCGGAACGGCCGCCCGCCGGACGATTGCCGGAAGGACGGTTGCCGCCGGAGCGACGGTTGTCGCGATTGTCTCCGTCGCGGCCGTCACGACCGTCGCGACCGTCGCGGGCGTCGGGACGCACGGGACGCGCGTCGCGGCGACCTCCGTCGCGGCGATTGTCGCCGTCGCGGGAAGAGCGGTTCTCCGAGGGAGACGCGGGACGAATGATGCGGGCCTGCGTGGGATCGGGGCGGGAAATGACGCGCACGCGGGGCGTGCCGTCGGCGGCGGGCTGGGCCTTCTTGCGGGCGTCTTCGCCTTCATGCTCTTCGGAGACGTGACGGCGTTCCTGCACGGGAGGCAGCAGGCTGGGCTGGGAAGAGCCTTCCGGCTCGGCGGAAGCCGCAGGAGCTCTGCGGGCGCGTTCGGGCTTCGCCGGTTCGGCCGAAGCGGCGGGGCGCACTTCCGGCTTTTCCTCCTTCGCGGGAGCGGGCGCAGGGCGGGGCGTCACGATGCGGGCGGCGGGAGCCTCCGTCTTGCGGGCGGGGGCCGTCTTGTCCGCAGACTCGTCGGCGGGCTTTTCCACCACCTTGGCCGCAACGGGCTTTTCCGGCGCGCTCTTTTCCGCAGCGGGCTTTTCGACCGCAGGCTTCTCCACCACCTTGGCGGCAGGAGCCGGCGCGGCAGGCGCGGGCTCGGGTTCCGGAGTCACCACGCGGGCGGGGCGCACGATGCGCGCCACAGGCGCGGCTTCGCGGGGCGTTCTGGCCTTTCTGGGGGCCTTTTCCGCGGCAGGCGCGGCCTTTTCCGCAGCTTCGGCTTCGGGAGCGGCGGGAGTCTGGGCGGCGGCGGGCGCCGCGGCCTTCTCTTCGACTACGGGAGCGGCAGGAGCTTGCGCCGCTGCCGGCTTGGAACGACGACGTATAATAACGTCCTTGCGGACAACTTCCACAGAGGCCTCCGACTTTTTAACCTTGACTTTTTCGTATTCTTCCGGGGAGATGGACCCTTTCACCGTCTTTTCTATCCCGGCCTCGCGCAGGCGGGCAACAAGCTCTTCGGGCTTCATGCCCTGTTCGAGCGCGGCATCTTTTATCTTTATCTTATCCATGCTTTCTCCCCTTGTGAGATTTGCGCCTGAATTTCATACCCGCAAAACGCTCCCGGCAGACCGGATCATCGCACACGTACCAGCCTCGTCCGGGCCTGGTCTGCGCGTGATCTGCTTCAAGGCCGTTGCCGGCGGCAGCGCCTTCCGGGGCAGACACATGACGCAGGAGCCGCGACTTGGCAAAACGCCGTCGGCATACGACACACATGCGCACGGGCTCCTGCCTGTTCTCCATGCTCTATTCCTCTCCGGCTTCCGCCTTTTCCTCTTCGGCGCCTTCGCCTTCCACAACGGGGCTGAGGAAGTTCACGGCGGCACGCAGATCGGCAATGCGCGCGGCGGAAAGCTCAAGCTTTTCGGCAAGCTCGTCGTCCGAGGCGGCGCGCAGGGCGTCGAGAGAACGGAAACCGGCGTCCATCAGTCTGTCCACGGGAATCTCGGCCACGCTGGCCACCTGTTCCAGACCGCGGCCGGCGGCGTTGGCTTCGTGGTAGCGGGACTCGGTGAAGATGTCGATCTTCCAGCCGAGGAGCTTGGCCGCGAGCTTCACGTTCTGACCCTTGCGGCCGATGGCGTTGGTAAGCTGATCGTCCGGCACGGTGACTTCCAGAAGGTTGGAAGCCTCGTCCACGTTGATGCGCGACACCAGCGCCGGAGCCAGCGCGTTGCGGGCGTAGGTGGCGATATCGGGGCTCCACACCACGATGTCGATGCGCTCGCCGTGCAGCTCCTGCACGATGTTCTGAATGCGGGATCCGCGCACGCCCACGCAGGCGCCCACGGGATCGATGTCGCGCTCGCGGGAGAGCACGGCCACCTTGGCGCGGGAACCGGGATCGCGGGCCACGCCCATGATCTGCACGCTGCCGTCGTCCACTTCGGGCACTTCGCGGCGGAAGAGGGCGGCCATGTAGTCGCGGTGCGCGCGGGAAATGATGACCTGCGGACCGCGGCCCTCGCGGCGCACGTCGATGATGAGCGCCTGAATGCGGTCGTTGCGCTTGTAATGTTCTCTGGGAATCTGTTCCTCGCGGGGCAGCAGAGCCTCGGTGCGGCCCAGGTTGATGACCCAGCCGCCCTTGTCGCGGCGCTGCACCATGCCGCTCACGATTTCGCCCACGCGGTCCTTGAATTCCTCGTAAATGAGTTCCTGCTCGGCGTCGCGCATGCGCTGGATGATGACCTGCTTGGCGGACTGAGCGGCAATCCGGCCGAGATCCTCCACCTTGAGGCGGAAGCCCATTTCGTCGTCAATCTGAATGGAAGGATCGTGCTGACGGGCCTCTTCCAGGGAAATCTGGGTGAGCGGATCCTCCACCTCGTCCACGACGAACTTGAACTGGAACACCTCGATGTCGCCGGTGTCGTCGCTGTAATGCACTTCCACGTCCAGATCATCACCGTACTTGCGGGTCACCGACGTGCGCACGGCTTCCTCAAGAGTGCTGATGAGCATATCGCGATCCAGCCCTCTGTCCTTGCTGATCTGTTCAATGGCTTTCTTCAGTTCCAGGCTCATGCTTGCTTACCTCCGCCTTTGCCGGCAGCTTTTTTCGCGCTCTTTCCGGCTCCGGGCTTGCTGGTGTCAGGAAAAACAGGGACGAGGCGCGCCTTTCTTACCCAGTCCCATCGAATGGAAACATTGGAGGGAACGGGCTTTTCGCCCGCAGCGGGCGCAAGAAGCACCTCCATGACAAAGGCGTTTTCCGAAACGCTCACGAGCGGTCCCCGGAACTTGCGCCGACCGGCGATCTCGGGATGGGGATCCGCAAGAGTCACGTCTATCTCTCGCCCGACGTAGGGAGAAAGCTGCGCGGGCTCAAAAAACAGCCGATCCATGCCCGGGGAGGACACTTCCAGCACCCAGGCGTCGGCAAACACCTCATCGACCTCAAGGGCCAGACCCACCATACGGGAAATTTCCGCGCACTGATCCACGGACACGCCTTCCAGCATGCCGTTCTCACCGTTGCCATCCACGGCGACGTCGCCGCCGGCGGGGGCGTCCACATACACGCGCACCACGGTGCGCCCGCCCGCCACGACCTCAATGCCCCAGAGCATCAGGCCAAACGACGCGACGACAGGTTCCGCCGCCTCGCGGACGCGGCGGACGATCTGTTCAGGAGAAAGTCCTTTTCCCATGCATCATACCTTATATAATAAAAAAAGGGAGGCCGTCGTCAGGCCACCCCTACCAGACCGCCTTGCGCGGTGCATCAGGATGTAGAAAGACAGAGCTGAATCAGACCCCGCCTTCCACTGCGTGAAGACGTTTTACCCATGACGGCGACCCTTGTCAAGAGCTCCCCCGCGCCCCCCCGCTGCACAAAAATTTTTTTGGGCCGCCCGGGAGCCGCGCCCCAAGACGAATCTCATCATGCGAGCATCGGATAACCTTCAGTTCTTTTCCGAACGATGCTTGACCCACTCCCCTCGGCACGCTAGGCTCTTCTTCTCGGGTCGGTAAACATGCCTTTTCATCCTGGCTCCGCGCATCGAAAAAACGTGCGCCGCAAGGCATGAGTCCCGAGTATTTTTGTCTTTATATCCGCGCAGTTGCCACAAAAGCCGGGTGGCTGCGTCTTTTCCTGGCCTCTCCAGGATTCCCCAGGCTTCACAAGGAATACACAGGTTACACAGGTTATGATTCGCTTCATCAAAAAACGCGATTCTCGAGTGGTCCCCTTTGACATCGCCAAGATAGATGAGGCGATCTTCCGAGCGGCGAAGGCTCAGGGCGGCACCGATCGCGCCATGTCCCGCAACCTCGCCGATCAGGTGCTCGACATGCTCGAGGCCGAAGGCGGCGACACGCCCGACGTGGAACACGTGCAGGATCTCGTGGAAAAGGTGCTCATCGAAGCCGGTCATGCCCGCACCGCCAAGGCGTATATTCTCTACCGCAACGAACGCACCCGCGTGCGCGAAATGAAGACCAGACTCATGAACACGTTGAAGGATCTTTCCTTCACCGACGCCAAGGAGCTGGACCTCAAGCGCGAGAACGCCAACATCGACGGCGACACGCCCATGGGCACCATGCTGCGCTACGGCAGCGAGGCGGCCAAGGCCTTCTACAAGAACTATCTGCTCTCGCCCGAATACAGCCGCGCGCACGAGGAAGGCGACATTCACATTCACGACCTCGACTTCCTCTCCCTCACCACCACCTGCTGCCAGATCGACATCAAGAAGCTGTTCAACGGCGGTTTCAACACCGGTCACGGCTTCCTGCGCGAACCCAACAGCATTCAGTGCGCGAGCGCCCTCGCCTGCATCGCCATTCAGTCCAACCAGAACGATCAGCACGGCGGCCAGAGCATTCCCAACTTTGAATACGGTCTCGCTCCCGGCGTGGCCCGCAGCTTCATCAAGAACATCGACCTCGCCCTCGACATGCGCGACGCGCCCGAAGACTTCCGCAACGAAGTGAAAACCGCGCTGCGTTCCCGCGCCTTCCCCACGGGCGAATACGCCTCCTTCCGGTCCATCCTCAACGAGGAAGGCCTCGACTTCGTGAAGCAGCAGCTCATGACCCGCCTTTCCGAAAAGGAAGCCGCCCACGTCATCGACAAGGCCCTCGCCAAGACCGACAAGGACACCTATCAGGCCATGGAAGGACTGATCCACAACCTGAACACCATGCACAGCCGCGCCGGCGCTCAGGTTCCCTTCAGCTCCATCAACTACGGCACCGACACCACGCCCGAAGGCCGCATGGTCATCAAGAACACCCTGCTGGCCGAAGATGCGGGTCTCGGAAACGGCGAAACGCCCATTTTCCCCATCCACATCTTCAAGGTGCGCGACGGCTACAGCTTCAACCCCGGCGATCCCAACTACGACCTGTTCAAGCTCGCCTGCCGCGTGTCCGCCAAGCGCCTGTTCCCCAACTTCTCCTTCATGGATGCGCCCTTCAACGCCCCCTATCTCCGGGGCAATGATCCCAACCATGAAGTAGCCTACATGGGCTGCCGCACCCGCGTCATGGCCAACCGCTACGACCCCGAACGTGAAACCACCTTCGGCCGCGGCAACCTCTCGTTCACGTCCATCAACCTGCCCCGCCTCGGCCTCAAGCACCGCGGCGACGTGGAAGGATTCTTCGAGGAACTCAACGAAAAGATCGATCTCGTCTTCGGTCAGCTTCTCGAACGCCTCGAAATTCAGAGCCACAAGCGCTGCCGCAACTATCCCTTCCTCATGGGACAGGGCATCTGGCTGGATTCCGAAAGCCTGGCCCCCGGCGACGAAGTGGGCGAAGTGCTCAAGCACGGCACCCTGACCACCGGCTTCATCGGCCTCGCCGAATGCCTGAAGGCGCTCATCGGCGTGCATCACGGCGAATCCGAGGAAGCGCAGGAACTGGGTCTGCGCATCGTGCGCACCCTGCGCGAGCGCTCCGACGCCAAGGGCGAGGAAACCGGACTGAACTTCACCGTGATCGCCACCCCCGCCGAAGGCCTCGCCGGCCGCTTCGTCAAGTACGACCGCAAGCTCTTCGGCAGCATTCCCGGCATCACCGACAGAGACTACTACACCAACTCGTTCCACATTCCGGTGTACTTCCCCATCAACGCATTCAACAAGATACGCCTTGAAGCCCCCTACCACGCCCTGACCAACGGCGGCCACATCAGCTATGTGGAAGTGGACGGCGATCCGCTCAACAACCTTGAGGCCTTTGAAGACATCGTCAAGGCCATGAAGGAAATGGGCATCGGCTACGGATCCATCAACCATCCCGTTGACCGCGATCCCGTATGCGGCTATACCGGCATCATCGGCGACGTCTGCCCCCGCTGCGGCAGACACGACGGCGAAGGCATTCCTCTTTCCGTTCTGAAACAGATCAAGGGCTACATCCGCGACAGCCGCACCAGCGACGAACGCAGCGAAGCCCATGACAAAATTCCGAATATCAAACTCTAAGGAGCGTTCTCATGATCCATTGCAAGTCCGATGTGGCTGCCACCACCGATCAGATTCTCGTCGGTTCCAATGTCAAGTTCGAGCGTATCCGCCGCATCACCGGTTACCTCGTAGGCACCCTCGACCGCTTCAACGACGGCAAGGCCGCGGAAGAACGTGATCGCGTCAAGCACTGCAGCATGGACAACTGGAAGTAATCCGGTCCTGCGGCAAAAAAAACTTACGGGGACGGACCTTTTGGGGTCCGTCCCTTTTTTCATGCCAAAAACGCGGGCAGCACCGCTTTTCCGAAGCCCTCACCGGAGCCTGCCGGAGCACAAGAGCCGCGCTCCGGCCAGCTTCCCCGGTTTCTCCGGCTCCCCCGAATCTCTCCAGATCTTCACAGGGCCGCACGCGCCGCCTGAGACGCAGAATGCTCCGGCCCGACTCCTTGATGAAAAAAGCGAACACTGCGCCGCAGGCGGGCCCGTGAACGCGGAAAACGGCCATGCCGGACGCCCCCGCAAACCCCGCGGACAGCCTGCCCGCAAAAGTCCGCCAGCCGCTCCGTCAGGCGCCTCGTCTTCCCTCGTGCGACATTTCAGGCACGGCGGGCTGAATTTTTCGTCGCACGGGATACACTGTCCATCGCACGCCCCAGGTGCCCCTCCGTCCGACAGCCCAGACACGGCAGGCTGCGCTCTTTGCCGTATGCGCCGCGCCTCCCCCTCCGTCTGCCGTCCCAGAGATGCAGACTGATCCTTCCGCCATGTTCCGCCTGAGGTCTGCTCATCGGTAGAAGTCCTTTCCGCAGCCCCGGCTCCGCCGGATACGGCACCGAAGCCCCAAAAACTTCTTGCCGAGTCGGGCCGTCTCCCCCGACCTCCGCGCCGACTCCGAAACGTTCTGCCGCGGCACGGGCCCGCCTGCGCGTCCGTTCCGCGTCCCAAAGCCCTGCGCCTTCGCAGTCGGTCAGGGCACCTTCGCGCCGAACGAACGCCTCCGCCCCGCGAACAAAAGTCCATGAAAAAACGCGGAGAAAAGCCCCCCGAAAGGGAGACTCTTCCCCGCGCCATGCGTCAAAAGGCAAAAATGCCTAGCGCTCGATAGGCCCGTTCAGCGCGTCCAGCACGGGCGTCCACCCGGCGTCTCTGGAAGCAGCCAGATTCAGAATGCGCTGATTGCGCGAGCCGCGGAACCGCAGCTCCAGCGACTTTTCCTCCTCAATGAACGGCCCGTCCACAAGAAGATCCAGAAGAGAAAGCAGTTCGCGGCAGCCGGGCTTCGGCAGAAGCTGCTCGAAGGTGTAGCCGCTGAACGCCATGAGATGATAGCCGCGCCGCTTCAGTTCGGCGGCCAGAGGCAGCAGCGCCTGCGCCTGCTCAAAGGGCTCGCCGCCGCTGAAGGTGATGCCGTGAACCAGGGGATCGCCCTGAATGCGGGCCAGAACGTCCTCAGCCGAAACCAGCGTGCCTCCGTTGAAGTCCCAGGTCTGGGGATTCTGGCAGCCCTTGCAGTGCGTGCGGCAGCCCTGAAGAAAAAGCACGAAGCGGAGCCCCGGTCCATCGACGATGGACTCCTCGATGACGCCCGCCACGCGCAGCATGATATCCTTCAGAGCTTCCATGTTATTCCTTGTTCGGTTCGGGAATGACGCTTTCTTCCGTTGCCGGAGCCACCTTGCCTTCGGTGTCGTCCACGCGGCCCTGCATCCAGAAGATCATGTCCACGTCGTCGCCTTCCTTGGGTTCGTAACCCTTGTAGCAGATGCGCTCGGGCGCGTAGATGATGGCATAGACCGGCTTTTCGGGATTGCCGAAGCCCACGCCGAAACGATAAATCTTCATCTGCGACTTTTCCGGCCCGAACATGAAGCTGTCCACATCAAAAATTCTGGCGCGGCACTGGTACTCGCAGCAGTGATCGGTGACGTCGATGAGCGTTCTGCCCTTGAGCGGAATCTTGAGCGCAGGCACGTCGAGACGGGTCTTGTCGGGATGCTGCTTCATCCATTCCAGGGCGTGCTTTTCATAGGCGGGGCCCTGCGTCACGGTCAGTTCGTCGAGCAGGGCGCGGCGGATGCCGTAGCACAGGCCGGAGAGGAGAAAGTTGAAGCTCTTTCCCTCCACGTCGCCGACGCCGTCGCGGAAAAACAGCGGCGCGTAGAACCAGAACGGCGGGAAATCGTCGGTGCCGGCAAGAATTTCGCCGGCATGTTCGCCCTTCCAGGGATAGACGTCCCTGATGGTGAGCGTGTTGGAGAAGCCTTCCATGAGAGGAGCCACGGCCACGGCGGAGAGATTGCCGTCCGGCTTGCCCGCCATGAGCACCGACGAGCGCAGAAGCGACTCGCTCGGCCAGGCCATGAGCATGCGCTCCACCTGTTCGTCCTTCATGCCCCACACGGGACGGCTGCCGCCGAGTTCCAGAGTGGTGGCCATCACGCCGACAACCTGCCTGGCATCAACTCCGAGGACAAACCACTTGTCCCCCATGCTTTCAATATGCTGCATATGACTTTCCATGGTAATTGAGATTCCGACGCGCTTTCCCTGCCGGAAAACGGCGTCGAGGGAGAGAATAGCACAGGGGACACCGGCAGAACAATAGAAACCTGCCCCCTAAAAAAAATGCCGAAGGCAATCGCCTGCGGCATTTTACATTTTCCGAACAGGAAAAAAAACTACAAGGAAGAGGCCCGAAGCTCTATGGCCTTCTGCACAGCCTCGCGGGAGGCCATTTCGCTGTCAAGCGATACAGGCACGTCCGTATAGTAAATGGCTCCCGCCGAGATGTCGAACCTGGCCTGCTGATCCCTCGAATGCCGGAGTGGGGGCACCACATCGTACACCCAGGGGAGGAATTCCCCCAGAAACAGCCATGTGACAATGCTGAGTGCCACAAGCTTGAGCCATGCGACCTTTCTGCTGGAAGAAGAGGAGAGAGAAGTCATTTTCAAGAAATCCAATGTCCGCACCGTCTTTCGACGGTGCGGACCGAGTTCAACGGTTCAGGTTAGATGCTGGCGGTGATTTCCGGGAACACCTTGTAGAACATGATCCAGGCCATCAGCAGGGTCAGAGCCAGGTTGAAGGACTGACCGCAGACGTACAGGATGATGGGCTTGCCGCCCTTGAAGTAGCCGGCGAGTTCCTTGAAGTTGGTGGCCAGACCGATGGAGATGAAGGCCAGGGCGAAGAACCAGCCGCGCAGAGGCACGGTGATCTTGTTGGTGCCGTTGGAGATCAGGGCGTTGCCGAGATCAGCGCCGAGGTTGCCGGCGATGGTGGACAGCACGATGGAGGCAGCGAGGAAGCCGATGACGAACTTGGGGAAGCGGTTCCAGATTTCCATGGGACCGACCTTCGTGCCTTCTTCATGGGCTTCGACCTTGGTGGCGAAGTAGATGGCCACGCAGAAGGCGCTCACGCCGATGAGCACGTTCTGGATCATCTTGATGGTAGCGGCGACCTGCAGAGCCTTGGGACCGATGAAGGCGCCAGCGGCGGCCACGGAGCCCGTGGCGTCGATGGTACCGCCGATCCAGGCGCCGCCGAGCACTTCAGGCATGCCCACGGCCTTGATGAAGGCAGGCATGACGATCATCATGATGGCGGTGAACACCATGGAGAGGCCGACGGAGAGGGTCAGTTCTTCCTTCTTGGCGCGGCAGGCGGCGGCCACGGCGATGGCGGCGGAGGTACCGCACACGGACATGTCGGCCGAAATGGTGATGTTCAGGGTCTTGGAGGGCATCTTCAGCACGGTCTGGCCGAAGATGTAGGTGGAGATGAGCACGATAGGCGTCACCACCCAGGCCACGAAGATGCCGGGGATGCCGATGGCGAGAATCTTGTTGAAGAGCACTTCGGCGCCGAGCAGCACGAGGCCGGCCTTGATGAAGTATTCCACCTGCACGGCGGGCTTCATCCACTTGGGCGTGCCGATGGTGTTGGCCACCACCATACCGACGATGATGGACCAGATTTCGGCGTTGAGGCCGTAGGTGGCCGTGGGCTTGTAGCCGCCGAGGAAGTTAGCGAACACGCACAGCACGTACACGCCGATGAAGCCGATGAAGTACTGAACGACGTTGGCGCCCATGACGCCCATGCCGACGGCGGTGATCACGCCCAGGCTGATGCCGAGAATGATGAGGCCGGGAATGAGGTTGGTGTCGGAACCGATCTTGGCCTTGGCCTTGGAAGCGGCGCTGTCGGCCTTCTGCCAGTCGGCGATGGCGGTTTCGGCGGCCTTGTTCAGGTCGGCGTTCTGGAAGGAAGCGGCGGAAGCGGCGTCCTGCGCGGCCTTGGCGGCGGTGAGGGCTTCGGCGGCAGCCTTGGCGGCGGCTTCAGCGGCGGGCTTGGCCGATTCGTCCGCGTGCGTCACGAAGGAGTTCATCGGATTGCCGGACCACTTCGCGGGAGTCTTGAGGTAGCCGATGATGGTCTTGGCGGCGGGCAGCTTGTTGCCGGCCACGGCCTTCTTGCCGGCCTGGGCCTGAATCAGTTCGATGGTTTTGATGGGCTTGGCCTTCTCAGCGGCGATAACGGCGTCGTACTTGCTGAGCTGGGCTTCGATGTCGGCACGGCCGTTCATCATGATGAGACCGGAAACGATCAGAATGAAGAAACCGATCCAAATCGCCCAATAGTCTTCCTTCAGCCAGAGGTCAGACCATTTTGCACGGCCATCGTCAACGACAATGTTCTCATTAGCCATAAAAAGTCCCCTGCTTAAAAAATTAGAAACAAACTCTCCTCAGGCCCATTTGTACCTTCAATAACAAACTCATGCCCTATTGACAAGTATTTGTCTGATACTTGCCGTTTTTCCTGCAAAGAACTCATGCGCCCGCAACGCGTCTTCGTCACGAGCCCGACATAAAAAAACCGGCGACAAAGCCCTGTTATACAGACTTTGCGCCGGTCGGAAGGTGGCTCGCCGCCCCGAAAAAAAATTGTTACGCAGTTTCGCCGGAAGGCTTTTCTTCCGCCTTCTCGCAGGCTTCCGTGAGAAGCTTCCAGTAGTCGTCGGCGACATCGTAACCGAATTCACACGCTTTTTCCGCGTATTCCTTGGCCTTTTCCACTTCGCCGAGTTCAAAGCAGGCCAGCGAGAGGTTGTTCCACGCGGGAGCGAAGGAAGGTTCCTGCTGAATGACCATGCGGCTCATTTCGGCGCTTTTTTCGTATTCGCCCTTCATATACAGGGCGGAAGCGAAGGTGGCGCGGGCCTGCAGATACTTGGGATCCCAGGTCAGGGCCTTGTGCAGGGCGGCAATGGCCTCGTCCACTTCGCCCTTCTGCAGATGCACGAAGCCGATGTTGCCCCAGGCGACAGGGAACTTGGCGCGGCACTGGGCCGCTTCCTTGTTGTACTGCATGCAGCCGTCGAGATCGCCGCGGCGCAGGCAGAGACCGCCGAGCTGCACGAACGCTTCGGCCATGTGACCGGAGTTGCGAACGGCGTTCAGAAAGCATTCCTCAGCCTCGGCGTAGTCGCCGAGAGAGAGCATGGCCACCCCGAGATTGTAGTGGTGGATGGCGCACTTGGGATCTTTTTCGATTTCTGCCTGAAGATCGTGAATATACTCGTGAATATCGGTATAACGGTCTTTCATTGAACGTGACCTTCCTTCTTTAGGAGTTCATGGTACCAGGCGGCGAATTCATAAGCGCCCAGGAACTTGTCCTGCTTGTTCACCACGCCGATGGCGGCTTCCATGGCGCCCTGAATGAACGCTTCGCTGGATTCTTCCGATTCGCCGGAGAGCTGCGCCTCACATTTCTTGGCGCGCATAAATTCCTTCATGAGCTGCTGCGCCGTGCGCTTGGTGACGTCGGTGCGAATTTCCACAGGATCGTTGGGCTCGGGGAAAGGATCCCACTTGTCGTAGCCTATGCGGTCGATGAACTTGCGCCGACGGGGCGAAATTCTCTCGTACAGATCGCGCTTGAGCTTTTCCTCTTCGGCGGTAAGCTCGCGGGGCTTTTCGCTGCGCAGGATGGAAGCAATGGACATGGCTACTCCTTGGGAACGGGACCGACGCCGAGATAGGCGTCATCGTACTTGGTGATGAGCGCCATGGACACCGGAACGTACACGCGGTGCAGTTCGCGGAAACGCGAGCCTATGGCCGCGCCGATGCGGCGGCTCATGTCGGCCAGACGGTCCTGAATGCGGTCGAGGGCCACGGTGGGATAGGCCTGTCCTTTTTTGAAATGACATTCTCCGCACACATGCGCCTTGCCGTGTATGGAGGTGGGAATGCCGTAGAGCCGGCAGGTGATGGGCCGGTGCTCATAAAGCAGGCAGGTTTCGTCGAGGCCGAGCAGGGGGCAGCGCACCCGTTCCCTGGCGGCTTCCACCATGATTTCCTCGTCGGACATGCCCTGTCTGGCCTGCTGGAAGTAGTGATGCTTCAGCCTGGTAAGCTGCCGGTCGGCGTCGCCCGCGGCCTGAAGCACGGCGGAACGACGAATGCCGAAGTCAAATTCCTTGTTGAACGCCCGGTTCAGCGCCATGGCCTCCACAAGGGAAAGATCGAAGGCCGCATGGCAGCAGCTGCTGCAGCCCGAGGCGCAGGCCACCTCTTCAGGATACTGGTTCTTCACTCGCTCGAAAAGCTGATCGGCCTGCGCGGCAAGCTGATCATATTCCTGAAAAATAGCGTCCAATTCCGGGTTGGTCATCATAGTTCCCACTGAAAAACGGTTAAAAAACCGCCGGATGAGCAACGCCCATCCGGCGGCAACAGGCTCACATGGGCCGCTGCAGGGCAGCGGTTCTGTCAGCGTTGCGGATGACTCCGATCATCCGCCGGCCTTCGGCGCAAGCGCGTCGGGCCCGGACGGCCTGAGCCGCCCTCGCCGAGGAATTCCTCAGGCGTTAGTCTTCTTCGATGGTGATGGCGTCGTGTTCGCAAACGCCGGTGCAGGATTCGCAGCCCAGGCATTCTTCAGCGTTCACGGGATCGCTCTTGCCGTCGTGCATTTCCCAGACGGAAACGGGGCAGATGTCCACGCACTGGCCGCAGCCGACGCACTTGTCCGCATCAAAAGTAATCTTGTAGCCCATAACAGCCTCCAATGTTCGGCCGAACAAGGTTCGGCACAAGTTAATAATTCCGAGTTGAGCGGATACGCCGTCCGGAGTATCCGATGCATGAGGGATAGCCTGTGCGCCACACGCTGTCAAGCGGCATCTCCTCAAAACGCCGGTTCTTCCGGCTCAATCCGCGGCCTTGAGTCCGGCGGCCTTCGCCACCGCCAGCGCCGCGGCTCTGGTGAATTCTCCGGCAGGCAGCGCGGCGCGCTCTTCGGCCGTGAGCAGCAGCTTCGGATGATTCACGAGTTCCGGCCGGGCCTTCACCCCGTATTCGGCGGGGAAGGCATCTTCAAAATACATGTTCTGGAATCCGGCGAACTTCAGGGCGTGCGCCGTGGAGTCGAGCACACAGAATTCGTTCTCGCCGAGCAGGCCGAGTTCCTGCGCCTTCAGCATGCCGGCAAAGCTTTCGCCGCCCTGCGTGCAGGCGATGTGTCCGTGACGGTTGGCCAGAATCATGGAATCCATGATGGCCTGTTCAGTCACCTGCACCACGTCGAAGCGGCCGCCGAGCGCCTCGAACTTCTCCACGAGATTGCGCACCCGGGGGAAGGACACGGGATTGCCTATCATGGCGGCCTGCGCCACGCTGGGCTGCACCGTCACGGCATGGTATTCGCGCTTTTCCTTCGGCTGACTGTAGTATCTCCACACCGGATCGGCGTGTTCGGACTGCACGCCCACAATGTGCGGAAGTTCTTCAATAATGCCAAGGCGGTACATCTTGAGACAGGCGGAAATCATGGACGTGATGTTGCCCGCGTTGCCTATGGGCATGAAGAGCGCCTTGTCCTTCATGTTCCAGGCGTACCACTGAGCCACTTCGTAGGCGTAGGATTCCTGACCGAGCACGCGCCAGCTGTTCTTGGAATTGAGAAGGGCCACGCGGTAGTGTTCGGCGAGGTATTCGACCACCTTCATGCAGTCGTCGAACACGCCGGGCACTTCCAGCACCTGCGCGCCGGAGCCGAGCGGCTGGGAAAGCTGGGCGGGGGTCACCTTGCCGTGGGGCAGCAGCACCACGGTGCGGATGGGCGCGCCCACATAGGCCCCGTACATGGCCGCCGCGGCCGAGGTGTCGCCCGTGGAGGCGCAGATGGTGAGCACTTCCTTCCAGCCGTTCTTGCGTACGAGCGATTTGAGGTAGCTGTACGCGCCGGCCATGCCGCGGTCCTTGAACGAGGCGCTGGGATTCATGCCGTCGTTCTTGTAGGCGAAGCGGCGTCCCACCTTGGCCTGAAGCGCCGCCGACGCCTCGACGATGGGCGTGTCGCCTTCGCCGAGATACACGATGTCTTCTTCTTCCAGCACGGGAGCCATGAGCTCGTAGAAGCGGAACACGCCGCGCAGGGCCGTGGTGCGGGTGGCGCGGCGGGCATCGAACAGATCGCGCCAGTACTGCGCGCCCTTTGCCTTCATGTCGTCGAAGTCGAGATCCTCAAGAAGAAGGACTCCTCCGCAGTCGGGGCAGGTGTAGAGCAGGGCGTCCACCGGGTGGCGATGGCCGCAGTTCATGCATACGTATTCCATGCGCGCGCGGCGCGTGGGGAAATCCTGAGACATATCATACTCCTGAGTGATGGTCGAATCTGAGGCGCAAGCATAGAATGTTTGCCGCCCGGCCGCAACAACTTCCGGGCCGGACGGCAGAAAAACAGTGCGTCCGGCTAGATCCGGCGCACCGGCACGCCGGCCTTTTCCATGTAGTCCTTCAGCTCGGCGATGGTGTACTGGCCGTAATGAACGATGGAGGCCACGAGCGCCGCGGAAGCGCCGCCGCGGGTGACGGCGTCCACGAGATGCTGCGGCGCGCCCGCACCGCCGGAAGCGATGACGGGAATGGTCACGGCGTCGCAGATTTTGCGGGTCAGGTTGAGCTCGTAGCCGTCGAGAGTGCCGTCGGCATCGATGGAGTTCACGCACAGCTCGCCCGCGCCGAGCTCTTCGCAGCGGCGCGCCCAGGCAATGGCGTCGATTCCCATGGGCTTGCGGCCGCCGTGAATGACGATTTCATAGCCGGAAGGGCAGGCTTCGCTCACGGGCACCTGCTTCACGTCCATGCCCACCACCACGGCCTGCGAACCGAAGGCGTCGGCCCCGCGGCTGATGAGGTAGGGATCCTTCACGGCCGCCGAGTTCACGGACACCTTTTCCGCGCCTGCGAGCAGCACGGCGCGCATGTCCTCCACGGAAGCGATGCCGCCGCCCACGGAAAACGGAATGAAAATGTTGCTCGCCACCTTTTCGACCACGTCAAGAAAGATGCCGCGCGCCTCGCAGGAGGCCGTAATGTCGTAGAAGACTATTTCGTCCGCGCCTTCCTCATAGTAGCGGCGGGCGGTTTCCACCGGATCGCCGATGTCCACGTTGCCCGCAAACTTGACGCCCTTGGTGAGGCGGCCGTTGCGCACGTCGAGGCAGGGAATGAGTCGTTTGCTCAGATGGCTGATTTCAGACACGGGCGGCCTCCTGACAGTAGCGGTAGAAGTTCGTCAGCAGCGCAAGCCCGGGGCGGCCGCTCTTTTCGGGGTGGAACTGCACGGCCCACAGGCCCGGACGACCGTACATGGCCGTGAACTCCACGCCGTAGCGGCACGTGGCAATGACGAGCTCCGGAGCCGGAACGGTATAGTAGCTGTGCACGAAATAAAAACGGGAAGAGGGATCAATGCCCTCCAGAAGTTCGGAAGGCTTCTTCACCGAAAGCGTATTCCAGCCCATGTGCGGAATGCGGATGGGTTCCCCGCCGTCGCGCCATTCCGGCTGGAAGCGACGGCATTCGCCGGGCACGATGCCGAGCGTTTCGGTGTTGTTTTCCTCGCTGCGTTCAAGCAGAATCTGGCAGCCGAGGCAGATGCCGAGCAGGGGCTTGCCTCTGGCGACCACCTCGCGCAACACCTTGTCCATGCCCGTGGAGACGAGCTGATTCATGGCCTGACCGGCCGCGCCCACGCCCGGAAAGATCACGCCTTCCGCGGCAAGAATGACCGAAGGATCGGCCGTAATTTCGGCGGGTATGCCCAGAGAACGCAGCGCTCTCAGAACGCTGGTCTGGTTCCCGGCCTTGTAATCGAGAATGGCAAGCATCGGGATGACCTGTCTTGTAGATGAACGGCTCCGAAGAGCTAGAAACTGAGCCCGGTACGGGTCCGGCTCGACATGTGGGAAGGCGAACTTCCCGTTCTGAACACCGTGGTGATATCGCCATCGACCTTGACGCTGTCGAAGGTGTCTTCCTGCATGCAGCCCGTCAGAAAGAGCATCGCCAGCATCAAAAGAGCGAGCGGCACAAGAAACGTTTTCATGTCGCATCCTCCTGCGGTCATCATAACCAAGACGTAAAACAGCGCAAGCCCTTCCCCACCTGCGGAACAAAAAAGAAGTCGCATTTTCAATACTCTGATTTTATTGGTATTATTTTGCAAGATTAAAGAAAAAGAACGCATGACTTGACAGTTCTTCATCTCGGGTGCAAACATGCGTTTTACAATAATGAAAAACTTGCCCCTTATGCAGGTTTTGCAACAGGAGAATTGCCCGCCATGAAGAAGTCCCTGAACGTTGCTGTGTGCGGCGCTACCGGCGCCGTCGGCCGCGAAATGCTTAAAACCCTTGCCGAACGCCATTTTCCCTGCGCTTCCATCACCGCTCTCGCCTCCGCCCGTTCCGCCGGAACCCGCGTTCCCTTCGGAGACGACGAAATTACGGTCAAGGAACTGACGAAGGACTCCTTCAAGGGCATTGATCTGGCCATCTTTTCCGCCGGCGGCAGCGTCTCCACCGAATTTGCGCCCTACGCCGTGGCTTCCGGCTGCGTGGTGGTGGACAATTCCAGCGCCTGGCGCATGGACGACCGCTGCCCCCTCGTCATTCCCGAAGTGAACCCCGACGATCTGGAAAAGCACAACGGCATCATCGCCAACCCCAACTGCTCCACCATTCAGATGCTGGTGGCCCTCAAGCCCCTGCACGACGTCGCCAAGATCAAGCGCATCATCGTGACCACCATGCAGGCCGTGAGCGGCACGGGCAAGAAGGGCATCGACGAACTCGAAACCCAGGTGCGCCGCCTCTTCAACATGCAGGACGTCGAACCCAAGGCCTACCCCCATCAGATCGCCTTCAACTGCCTGCCCCACATCGACGTCTTCCAGGCCAACGACTACACCAAGGAAGAAATGAAGATGGTGAACGAAACGCACAAGATGCTCGATCCGAACATCCGCGTCACCGCCACGTGCGTCCGCGTTCCCGTGTTCTACGGCCATTCCGAATCCGTGAACATTGAAACGGAAAAGAAGCTCACCGCCGCCGAAGCCCGCGTCATTCTTTCCCAGGCTCCCGGCGTGCAGGTGGTGGACAACCCCCGCGCCAATCTCTATCCGCTCGCCATCGACGCCGCCGGTGAAGACGACGTGTTCGTGGGCCGCATTCGTGAAGACGAAAGCTGCGACAACTCCCTGAACATGTGGATCGTGGCCGACAACGTGCGCAAGGGCGCGGCCCTCAACGCCGTGCAGATCGGCGAAGAACTGCTGAAGCGCGACCTCGTTTCCGTGGTCAATCCCAAAATGTTCCTGTAGTCCTCCAACCGACAGGAAAAAGGCCGCCGTTCCCGCAAAGGACGGCGGCCTTCTTTTTTGCCCTCGGCGCAGAGCCGAGGTTCGAAACGCCGTCCCCGGGAGGGGAAGCGCTCCAGAGCGGAAAAGAGCGCCGTGGGGAAAACGGCTCCCAAAGGGGAAAAGCGCGCCGGAAGGGCAATCGCCGGCTGACGCGGCCGCAAACGGCAAAGCGCCATCCACGCCGAGGAAAAGACGAACCCGGGAGAGCAAAATCCGGGGCCCGGAAGAACTTGAACCGGAGGCGAGGGCGTCGGGGATGGAGACGGGAGACATCGCTCCAGAGACGCGCGAGATGTCGAGAGGCGAGGGGAGCCGGAAGGGCACGATGCGAAGAGAGGAGCGAGGATAAGAAAGGAGGAGAACCCCGGAAGGACGTGACGTTGAAAAGGTCTTTCGCCGCAAGGCAAGCGCCGCCGATCTCCGCATCCGGCGTTTTTGCCAGTGAAGATATGTTTCCGCCCTGCATGCTCACGCGAAAATCCGCACCCGATGCACGCGCAGGAGAGCGCCTTCGGCCCGTATGTGCAATGTTCCGCGCAGATGTCGCTCGAAAGACCGTTGCACCGCCCGGGATGACTCTCGAAAAACTGCTGCGCCCCACCATCGACAACGCTCCGGCTTTTCCGTGCGATGCCCGCGAGACGAAAAAGCCGGAAGCAACCATCGTCGCTTCCGGCCGTCACATCGTTTTCAGAACAACGTCAGAAAACTAGATAACCTTGTTCAGGCTGTATTCCAGAATGCCTTCCGCGCCCAGCGCATGCAGCTGAGGAATCAGATCACGCACCACGTGAGTGTCCACCACGGTTTCCAGCGACACCCAGGCCGGGTCGCGCAGCGAGGCCACGGTGGGAGAATTCAGGGCTGGCAGCAGGCCGAGAATGGCGTCAAGACGGGCGGTGGGCGCGTTCATCTTGAGGCAGACGAAGCTTTCCGCGCGCAGCGCGCCCTGCAGGAGCAGATCAATCTGCTCGATCTTGCGGCGGCTGTCGGGGTCGTTCCACACGTCGCGGTTGGCGATGAGCACGGTGTTGCTGGCCATCACTTCGTCGATGACGCGCAGGCCGTGCGCGCGAATGGTGGTTTCGGTTTCCGTCACTTCCACGATGGCGTCGGCCAGGCCTTCCACAACCTTGGCTTCGGTCGCGCCCCAAGAATAATTGATCTGAACCGGCACGCCCTTCTTCTCGAAATAGCGGGTGCTCACGCCCACAAGTTCCGTGGAAATGCGCTTGCCTTCCAGGTCGGCCGCGCACTGATAGGGGGAATCGCCGGCCACGGCGAGCACCCAGCGGGCCTTGCGGTTCGACACCTTGGAATACACGAGGTCGGAAATCACAACCACGGGGGCGTCGCTGTCTTCCTTGCCGCCGTAGGCAACGCCGCGCTCTTCCAGCCAGTCCTTGCCGGTGAGGGCCACGTCGAGAATACCGTTCTGAATGTATTCGGGAATTTCCTGCACGCGGCACAGACGGGCCGTCAGTTCAGGATCGTCGATATCGGGAAAATAGTTGCGGACATGTTTATGAATCTTCCAACCGGCCCTGTCGAAAAGGGCGATGGTGGCTTCTTCCAGAGAACCTTTGGGAATGCCGAGCTTGAGCTGAGCTTTCATGAGTTGAGCCTCACTTCTTGTACACTTCTGCAGGATCAAACACCTGCGGGCAGCAGATGGTCGCTTCGGAGCTGCCGGGCGTGAGCCGCCGATAAAAACAGCTGCTTCTGCCGGTGTGACAGGCGGAACCGCCCACCTGCTCGATTTCCAGCACCACGGCGTCGGAATCGCAGTCGAGGCGGATGGCCTTGACTATCTGAACGTTGCCGGAACTTTCTCCCTTGTGCCACAGCTTCTGACGGCTGCGGCTCCAGTAATGGGCCTCGCCGGTGGCGAGCGTGGCTTCCCAGGCTTCCCGGTTCATCCAGGCAAGCATGAGCACTTCGCCGGTGGCGGCGTCCTGAGCCACGGCGGCGATGAGGCCTCCGGACTTGGAAAAATCGGGAACGAAGTCGGACGGGGCTTGAAACTTCATGGAACAGTATCCTTCTGAAACGTGCGTTGTGAACGCCGTTATACGCTGCAATGATGACGCCAGTGTGATGATTTACTTGGCAAAGCCCACGGCGCGGCGCTCGCGGATGACCGTGACGCGTATCTGACCGGGGTAGGTGAGGTTTTCCTCGATCTTGGCGGAAATGTCCTTGCAGAGCAGATAGGTGCTGTCGTCGTCCACGTTGTCGGAATTGACGATGACGCGCAGCTCGCGGCCCGCCTGAATGGCGTAGGACTTGGCCACGCCCTCGAAGGAATCGGCAATGTTTTCCAGATCTTCAAGGCGCTTGACGTAGTTCTCCAAAAGTTCCTTGCGCGCGCCGGGCCTTGCGCCGGAAAGAGAATCCGCCGCCTGCACGAGCACGGCGAGCGCCGTTTCGGGATGCACGTCCTCATGATGCGCGGCGATGGCGTGAACGATGTCCTTGCCTTCGCCGTACTTCTTGGCGATGTCCGCGCCGATGAGCGCATGGGAGCCTTCCACTTCATGATCCACGGCCTTGCCGATGTCGTGCAGGAGACCTGCGCGCTTGGCACGCTTGATGTCCATGCCGAGTTCGGCGGCCATCATGCCGCAGAGGGCGGAGACTTCCAGAGAATGCTGAAGCACGTTCTGCGTGAAGCTCGTGCGGTACTTGAGCTGTCCGAGCAGACGGATGATGTCGGGATGAATGCCGTGAACGCCGGCGTCGAAGGTGGCCTGTTCGCCCACTTCGCGAATCTGCACTTCCAGTTCCTGCTCGCACTTGTGAACCACGTCCTCGATGCGGGCGGGATGAATGCGGCCGTCCTGAATGAGGCGTTCAAGGGCCATGCGGGCCACCTGACGGCGGATGGGGCTGTAGGCGGAAAGAATCACGGTTTCCGGCGTGTCGTCGATGATGAGATCCACGCCGGTGGCGGCTTCGAGCGCGCGGATGTTGCGGCCTTCGCGGCCGATGATGCGGCCCTTCATGTCTTCGCTCGGCAGGGTGACGGCCGTCACGGTCTGTTCGCCCACGTAGTCGCCGGCGTAGCGCTGAATGGCGCAGGCCA
The DNA here is from genome assembly GCF_057866825.1 of Mailhella sp. Lineage (NCBI taxonomy): Bacteria > Pseudomonadati > Thermodesulfobacteriota > Desulfovibrionia > Desulfovibrionales > Desulfovibrionaceae > Mailhella > Mailhella sp. The sequence goes on along the minus strand of NZ_DBMAHT010000004.1, from coordinate 25,666 downwards.
GAATTTCCTTGGCCTTTCTGTCGGCGGTTTCCTTGGCCTCGGTTTCGATGACGCGCATCATCTTGGCGGCTTCATGACGGGTGCGCGATTCAATTTCCTCGAACAGACGGGTCTTGGCCTCTTCGGCCGTCAGACCGGAAACTTCCTGAAGGCGGCGTTCCTGCTCGTCGAGCTTGGCCTCCACCTGCGTTTCCTTTTCGGCGAGCACGCGCTCGCGCTGGGTCTGTTCCTTTTCCTGCGCCAGAATGTCGTGCTCCTTCTGCGTGATGCGCTCCATCTTCTCTTCCATGCGGTCGCTGATGTCCTGGAGCTTTTTCTCACGGTTCTTAAGGGCGCGTTCCTGATCCTTGCACTCCATCTCGAAGGCGTGCTTCTGGCTGAAAATTTCGTTCTGTCCCTGGAGAAGAATTTCCTTCTTCTGAGCCTGCGCTTCCTTGCGTGCTTCTTCCACAATGCGGCTGGCCAGATCGTTGGCCTCGCCGATGCGCTTGGTGGTCATATGCCGCTGTATGCAGACGCCCAGCAGCGCGCCGGCCACAAGACTGACCAGCGCGAAGGCGTAAATAACGATATCATCCATGATAATTCCTGTAATATGCTGACGGGCAAAACCCGATATGTCCGAAACGGCCGGAAGGCGCGCCGGATTGTCGCGGACTCGCCGCGCTCCGAAAGGGGAGGGAGAATATTCCGCCTCAAGGGCGAACAAGTGCGGAAGAAGGAAAAAAGAACCCGGGATGCCGTGAAAAGCTGCTGGCACGAGACCTTGTGGTCTCCAAGTGGGCGCCTGTCCGAGACTTCAGGCTGCCCGCCTTGGGCGGGTATGCACACCATCTCGGAGACTGGCTCCCTGCTAACGCTAGTGAGGCCGGCGCAAGCCAGCTCCTCACGCACATCCCAGGGAATATGGGCTGCCGGAACGCTGCCGGATCGGCTCAGGAAGCCGTATCCGTCTTCTCCGGCGTGTTTTCCTTCAAACTCTGCAGCAGCTCGTCGAGCCGGGCATCTTCCCGACTGCGGCGCTCCTGCAGTTCCAGCAGGTCGTCCGCCATGCTGATGAGCAGCATGACCAGCAACCTGTCTCTGCCGAACTGGCCGCCCTGCGCCTTGACCCTGCTATATCTTTCCTCCACGTACTTTCTGGCTCTTTCCACCCGTTCGGGATCGGCCTCGGTACGGAACGCGACCTGCAGGTCGCAAAGGTCAAGATGATAGCTGTGCATGCGGCCGCCCGCCATTAACCGTTCTGCTGCGGTTCAGCGGCAGGCAACGTATCCTGAATACGGCTGATGAGCGCATCGACCCTGTTGCAGGCCTCGTCGCGAACGCTGCGTTCGCGGTTGAGCTGCTCCTGAAGCTCCTCGGAAGCCATCTGCCCGAGCTCCAGGTCTTCACGAAGACGCTTGCCTTCCTCACGGAGCTGATGATTTTCCTCCCGGAGTCGATCCAGTTCCTGAATGAGACTATCGATACGCTGCGCCAGCAGTTCCAACTTTTCCATAACTCTTCTATCTCCTTGAGAACCGGCGGGAAGCACTCAGCGCCGATTCCGAGCATTTTTGTACATGCCGGGCGTTTTCCGGCTTTTTTGCAAGTGCGCAGAGAACATGGAATGACGGCAATGTTTCTTCTTGCGCTCTTTTCTTATTGATAAACTATGGAGGCCGGATGAGCAAGTAGATAAAGCGCTCACTATCGGCAAACTTCGCAGAAAAAACAAAAAAGACGTCGCCGAAGTTCCTGTTCCGAAAGTACGGACTCGGGAGCGGTCATGATTTCAGAGAAAAAGCCGGACGAGCGCTCCCAAAACGCTGTCCGCGGCGGAAAATTCGGGAGCGCGAAGGGCATTCTCAGCGCCCGGAGCGCCGAACGGCATCCGCCCGCGGCCGCAAATGCCGGTCAACGCGACTGTCGCCGGAACAACGCGCCGTCTGCACAAAGGAAACCTTCGGCGAAAGAAGGAGCATGCCGCGCCCAGACCGGAAAGTCGCGGACAGACGCGCGCCCGCACTCGCCGCCGCGCACACGAAAAACATCGGGCGAAGGCCGTGCGGAGAACCGCGGGCGCTCTGAAGGCGGGGCGGAGCCCAGGGGGCGCTCCTGCCGTAATGAAGGACCAGGCAGGAGCTCCTGCGCGGAAAAAGGGCAGCGGGACGCAGAGGCAATCGACGAGATGGGAGCCTGAGCCCGAGAAAAAGGCCGTTTGCCCCGGGCAAAGCGCAACAGGATGCCTCCCCGAGAGTGGAGCAAACGAAGGGCACGCGCAATCCACGGCCGCGTGCCGTACGCCAGGGAAAGCGCCGCGCGGCAAGGCGGGCGACAATGTCCGGCAACGGAACGGCAGCCGCCAAAGCGACCAGCAGACGGAACAAGGAGCGTCGTTTCAGAAAACGCTTTATCCGACGGCGGAATGCATGGGCAAAAAAAGCACCTCCGCAAGAATCCGGGGAAAGCCTCGGCAACAAGAATCCGCGGCGGCGATGACTCTCGCCTCGTCAACAGCGACGTGCGCCGGAAAACGCTTCCTGCGACGGAATCTCCGCCCCATTGCCCGACGACGCCACACCTCCGCCGGACGCGCGGCAAGCAAGGGTACAACGAGGACAGCGTGCATGACGAAGTCGTGCGAAAAGAGCCCCGTCGGCAGAAAGACGACGCCCGAGCGACGATGGGGCGACCGTCTCCCGGCAACGCCGTGCATACGAGAACATACGGCCCGCGTCCGGGCCTTCAAGGGGGATTTCGTCGCCATTCCGCAACGCTGCAAAGGTTGTGATAAAAATATCGAAATCCGATACCTTATCATTTAAATACGTTTTTGTTTTATTTTTACAAAAAGCAAAGCCTCAGGTTCCGCAGCCCCACGCCCCGACGCCCGATTTTCAAGAAGAGGCGATCTTCTTTCCGACTGTTCCGAACAATCCTTGCCGACGACGTCGAGACCTTGCCGGAACATCACGCCGTACAGGTTCAAAACGCAGCAACAAACTCTGCGGCAGGTTCCGCCATGTACCGAGAGTCTCGAAGTTTGCCCCGCGTCGTGCGGCTGACGCCGATCTTGGAGTTCATGCGGAAGGGCAGGCGCAAGGGCGGAGACTGCGGGCGCAGCGCCGCCTCAGCAGGTGAGACTGCCGCCTGCCGAAGACAAGGAACACGCGTGCAGACCGCCCCGACGGCTGCACTGTTGCGCAGCAAGGCCGCCGCAGCCGACTCGCCGCGTTCAGACAAAAAAGCCCGCCGAAAGTCGGGCTTCCGGCGGGCGAACATGCAGAGCGAAAAAAATCAGCGCTGCTTCGTGGAGATGTTGAACGTCAGCGAGTAAATCTGATGGAAGAAGTTGACGTATTCCACGAACACGTGATCCGGCACGGTGATGCGGGCAGCGGAGTAGTTCAGAATACCCTTGATGCCGGCGTCCACGAGCTGCGTGGCCGCGCGCTGGGCGCGTTCCGGCGGCACGGTGATGATGCCGATTTCAATGCCCAGTTCGGGCACTTTTTCCATAAGGGTCTTGGTGCAGTACACTTCCAGACCGTAGAGCTTTTCACCGATCTTGAAGGGGTCGCAGTCGAACGCGCCCACAATGGTGAAGCCGTGGCGGCGAAATTCCTGATAGTTGAGCAGGGCTCTGCCCATGTTGCCCACGCCCACGAGGGCGGCGCGCCATTCGCGGTTGGCGTTGAGGCAGGCCTTGATGACCTCCAGAAGATACGAGACATAATAACCTACGCCGCGAACGCCGAATTCGCCGAAGTAGGCGAGATCCTTACGAACCTGTGAGGCGTTGACGTCGCACGCCCGGGACAGGGGTTCGGAAGAAATGACCTGAACGCCATCCTTGTCCATGGCTTCGAGAACCTGGAGATAAGTGGCGAGACGCTGGATGGTTGCGCGAGGGATATGTTCGTATTTAGGAGTCTGGTTCATCGTCTTGGTTGGCCTGTTAAAAGAATAGGGGCGGAAAGAAATATATCCTTCCCGCCCGATAAATGCAACTACATCTTCACGAAGAGCAGGATGAGCGCCACGAGAAGGGCATAGATGACGAGGGATTCGATGAAGGCGAGGCCCAGGATGAGGGACTGGGAGATCTTGCCGGAAGCGTCGGGATTGCGGGCGATGCCTTCGCAGGCGGCCTTGATGGCCGCACCCTGGCCGCAGGCGCCGCCGGTGGCGGCAAGGCCGATGCCCAGAGCGATGCCGGCAGCGGCAAGGCCGAAGCCGCCGGTGACGCCGCCGTCAGCAGCGAAGGCCACGGCAGCCATGGAAACGAGCATGAGGGTGGTCAGGGTCGTGAGAACGATCTTGCGCATGGTAAAACTCCATTACAATTATGAGTGTTGAGGCCGAAAGGCCATTCCCCCGAAGGTAGGTCGGCTTAGTGGGCGTGTTCCACGGAGCCCTGGATGTAGATCATGGACAGGATGAACAGGATGAAGGCCTGCAGCACCTTGCCGAGCAGGAACAGGAAGTACATGGGCACCGTGCCGAGCAGCACGCCCACGTAGATGCTGGCGCCGAAGCCGAAGAAGATGATGAGCGTCATTTCTTCAGCGAAGATGTTGCCGAAAAGACGGAGCGACATGGAAAGCGGACGGGCCAGATGGGAAATGATTTCGATGGGGAACATCAGCGGAATCAGCGGTTTGCTGGAACCGGTGAAGTGATGGATGTACCCGAAGCCCCAGGTGCGGATGCCCACATAGTTGTAATAGATGAACACGCACAGCGCGATGGAAATGGTGGTGTTCAGGTTGGCGGTAGGCGCGTCGCAGCCGGGCACGAGACCCAGCAGGTTCATGGTGAGCACGTAGATGAAGATGGAGGCGAGCAGCGGCACGAAGCGGCGGCCCTTTTCCTCGCCGAGGTTGTTCAGCACGAACTTTTCCAGGCCGTCCACCAGGGCTTCAAAGAAGATCTGGAACTTGCCGGCGGGCACGATGCTGAGCTTCTTGCGCAGCACGAGGCCGGTGATGAGCAGAATGAGCATGCCGAGCCAGGTGAAGAACACATACTTGGTTTCAATGGTCATGCCCGCGACCGTGATCTGATCCATGTGGAAAACGGTCGACAAGAGCAGCGGGTGAGCCAGTCCAGATGCAGCCATGGAAATCCTCCTGTATGTGCCAGGCCTTTCAACCCCGGAAAATCAGCGAGACCGGAATGATTATCAGCGCCGAGGAAAGACCGACCGCAAGCGCGATCGGATTCGCCTGAAAAAAGACTAATGCTATATACACGAAAATTCCGGTAATGAAAAGCCTCAATTGCGTTCTGATGAGCAAACCTTTTTTCACAATGCGTGCCTGCGAGGCTCCGTTTTTGTCGCCGCCGGGAATGGACAGGGGCAGAGTATGCTGAATAAAAAGGGCAAGAGTATAAAAATTCCAGCATGATAGCACTGCTGCTACCCCTGCCCAGAAAAGCTCCGTGCGCCACCAGAAGGCCGCGGTTCCCGCCGCAAAAATCAGCAGGGAAAAGATAAAAAGATTCCTCGTCGCCCGGCGCAGAGGCGCATGGATGAATCCCCGTCTCCACAGCAGACGATCCGCTTGTTCAATTATGCTCATGCTCGTCCTTTCTCCGCTCTTCCTCGGCATATTCCCGCAGTTCCCGGCGTATGGCCTCCAGCGATTCGCCGAGCTTGTCGAGATCCCGTTCCGAGGGATCGGCCGTGCCCGCAAGTATGGACGCCGTCACGTTATCCTGCCTCCCGGCCCGTTTTTCCTCGGCCGCCAGGGATTCCGGCGTGTCGGCCACGATGGCCGCCCTTGCCGGATCCGGCGCGGCGGGTCTGCGCGTTTTTTCCTGCGCCTGACGCTCCTCTTCGCGGCGGGCCTTTTCCTCGGCGTCGCGCTCGGCGTTGCGCCTGGCAAGATAGCGGGCGTCTATCCACACGTTGCGGAAGCCCGCGGCAAGACCGAGAAGCAGTCCTATGCCCGCGCCCGCGGGCCAGGTGCCGAGCCACTTGTCCGCCAGCCAGCCGAGCACGCCCCCCACGATGGGGCCGGAAACCATGTGCAGTCCCATGGTGCTCGCCGTGCCGAGCAGACTTATCTGCCCGCCGCCCTTGTTCTCTTTTCTTTCCTCGCTCATCTACGGGCCTCCATCCATTAAATGCTCTTGGAGTTGGACGCTGTCTGTGTTAGGTATCGTCCTGTGCCGACGCCGTCAATCGGAAAGCCCGCAAGCCTTCCGGCACAGTCCGTCCGCGGCAGGCGTCGGTTCCTCGCTCGTCTTTTTTGCACCCTTCAACGCTCTTCCACAGAGGTTCTCATGCCCATTAAACCCGGCGACACTGTTTCTGTCCATTATGTTGGCACTCTGAACGACGGCTCCGAATTCGACCGCTCCCGCGAAGGCAGCCCCCTGCGCTTCAAGGTGGGTTCCGGTCAGGTCATTCCCGGTTTCGACAAGGCCGTGACCGGCCACGAAGTCGGCGACAAGTTCTCCGTGACCATTCCTGCCGCGGAAGCCTACGGTGAAAGGCAGCAGCAGCTTCTCTTCTCCGTTCCGCTGGAACAGGTGCCGCCTTCCATCAAGCCGCAGCCGGGCATGATGCTCCACGTCTCCACCGATCAGGGCGAACTCGAAGTCGCCGTACACGAAGTCACCGACACCCACATCGTGCTCGACGCCAATCACCCCATGGCCGGCAAGGATCTCACCTTCGCTCTGGAAGTGGTTGCCATCGACTGATGTTCCGGGGCGTCGCCCCTTTCTTCGACACAAGGCCCGCTCGACGGGCCGCTTATCTTTTCTTCAAGGAGTTCGCATGAGTTCTGCCAACGCCAGCCGCAGTCATGCCGTACTTTCCGTCGCCACGCGGCGTCATGACGCGGAATACATCGCGGGGGGACATCCCGCCTCGGCCGAAGCCCATACCGATCCCACCGAATACTACGGGTGCAACGTTTTCGACGACAAGGCCATGCGGCGCTATCTGCCCAAGGCCGTGTACAAGTCGCTGCGCACCACCATCGACCTCGGTCGTCGCCTCGATCCCAACGTGGCCGACGTGGTGGCCAACGCCATGAAGTCCTGGGCCATGGAACGCGGCGCGGATCACTACACCCACGTGTTCTATCCGCTCACCGGCCTCACTGCGGAAAAGCACGACAGCTTCCTCGAACCCGACGGCAAGGGCGGCGCCCTGGCCCAGTTCAGCGGCAGCGCCCTCGTGCAGGGCGAGGCCGACGGCTCCAGCTTCCCCTCCGGCGGTCTCCGTTCCACCTTCGAGGCCCGCGGCTACACCGCCTGGGACGTGACCAGCCCCGCCTATCTCATGGAAAGCCCCGCCGGCATGGTGCTGTGCATTCCCACGGTCTTCCTTTCCTGGACGGGCATCGCCCTCGACAAGAAGACCCCGGTGCTGCGTTCCGGTCAGGCCCTCAGCCAGCAGGCCGCCCGCGTGCTGCGCCTGTTCGGCGTGAATCCCACCATGCCCATCACCTCCAACGGCGGCCTTGAACAGGAATACTTCCTCATCGACGGCACCTTCGTTTCCGCGCGCCCCGACCTGCTCATCGCCGGCCGCGCCCTCTACGGCGCGCGTCCGCCCAAAGGCCAGGAATTCGAGGATCAGTACTACGGCGTCATTCCGAGCCGCGTGCTCGGCTTCATGGCCGATGTGGAACGCCAGCTCTACCGCCTGGGCATTCCGGTGAAGACCCGTCACAACGAAGTCGCGCCCAGCCAGTACGAAATCGCCCCCACCTTTGAATCCGGCAACCTCGCCTGCGACCACAACCAGCTCATCATGACGGTGCTGCGCAAGACCGCCCGCCGTCACGGCATGTCCTGCCTGCTGCACGAAAAGCCCTTCGACTGCATCAACGGCTCGGGCAAGCATCTCAACTATTCCATCGGCAGCCCCGAGGTGGGCAATCTCTTCGCTCCCGGCGACAATCCGCATGAAAACGCCCAGTTCCTGGTGTTCCTGTGCGCCGTCATCCGCGCCCTGCACCGCCACGGCGGATTCCTGCGCGCCGTGGTGGCTTCCGCCTCCAACGACCGCCGCCTCGGCGCCAACGAAGCGCCGCCCGCCATCATGTCCCTGTTCCTCGGCGATCAGCTCACCGACGTGCTGGAACAGTTCCGCGTGGGCCAGGTGACCGGCTCCGCGCACAAGCGCATCATGAACGTGGGCGTGGACACCCTGCCCCCCCTGCCCGCCGATCCCGGCGACCGCAACCGCACCAGCCCCTTCGCCTTCGTGGGCAACCGCTTCGAGTTCCGCGCCCTGGGCTCCTCCATGTCCGCGGCCGACTCCCTCGTGGTGCTCAACACCATGATGGCCGAATCGCTGGACTACGCCGCCACCTTCCTCGAAAACGCCATGCACGACGAACGTCTCAGCCTGGGCGAAGCCGTGCAGAAGCTCATCGAAAACGTGATGGAGGAAAACAGCGCCGTCATCTTCAACGGCAACGGCTATTCCGAAATCTGGCAACGCGAGGCCGAACGCCGCGGCCTGCCGAACTATCCGGCCACGCCCGACGCCGTGCCAGTGTTCTCCTCGCCCGAAGTGGTGGCGCTGTGCGAACGCTATCAGGTCTTCTCCCGCCAGGAACTCAAGGCCCGCGAAGACATTCAGCTTGAGCAGTACATCAAGAGCATTCACACCGAATGCAGCCTCGCCGTGCGCATGGCCCGCACCCAGATTTATCCCGCGGCCGTCCGCTACCGTCAGGAACTCTCCTCGTCGGCGGCCTCCTGCGCCGCGCTCGGCGTGCCCGCGTCTCTGGATTCGCTCAAGGAGCTCTCCGAAGTCATCGCCGGCTTTGAAGCCGCCCTCCGCACGCTGGAAGCCAACGCGGCAAACCTCAACTGGACTCCCGAAGAGAGTCAGCTGCTGTCCGTCGCGCAGACCTGCCTCCACTCCGTGCTGCCCGCCATGGAAGAGCTGCGCCGCTGGGCCGACAGAATCGAAACGCTGGTGGCCGACGATCTCTGGCCTCTGCCCAGCTATCAGGAAATGCTGTTCATGAAATAAGGGAGGAATACCCATGCGCATACTCATCATCGGATCCGGCGGCCGCGAACACGCCCTGGCCTGGAAGCTCCGTCAGAGCCCCGACGTGACCGAACTCTTTGTGGCTCCCGGCAACGGCGGCACGGCGGGAATCGCCACCAACGTCGCCATCAAGGACAGCGACGTTCCCGCGCTGGTGGCCTTTGCCAAAGAGCACGGCGTGGATCTCGTGGTGCCCGGTCCGGAACTGCCGCTCACGCTCGGCGTGGTGGACGCCATGAAGGAAGCGGGCATTCCCTGCTTCGGCCCCGTGGCCGCCTGCGCAAGGCTGGAAGGCAGCAAGGCCTTTGCCAAGGAAGTCATGCAGGCGGCGGGCGTGCCCACCGCCGCGGCGGGCGTGTTCACGAACCGCGCCGATGCCGACGCCTTTGTGGCCGCCCACGGCGCGCCGCTCGTGGTCAAGGCCGACGGTCTGGCTGCGGGCAAGGGCGTCGTTGTAGCCATGACCGACGAGGAAGTGAAGGCCGCGCTTGATCTCATGTTCGACGACCACGCCTTCGGCGACGCCTCCAGCACGGTACTCATCGAAGAATTCCTCAAGGGCGAGGAAGTGTCGCTGCTGTGCTTCTGCGACGGCAAGACCGCCCTGCCGCTGCCTTCCGCGCAGGATCACAAGGCCGTGTTCGACGGCGACAAGGGCCCCAACACCGGCGGCATGGGCGCGTACAGCCCGGCCCCCGTGCTGCCCGACGAAAAGCTCGACGCCATGGCCGACATCGTGGCGCGCCCCATTCTCGCCGAAATGGCGCGTCGCGGCACGCCCTTCACCGGCATTCTGTACGCCGGCCTCATGATGACCGAAACCGGCCCCAAGGTGCTGGAATACAACGTGCGCTTCGGCGACCCCGAATGTCAGCCGCTGCTCATGCGCCTCAAAAACAATCTTGTGGACGTCATCAAGGCCTGTCTGGAAGGTCGCCTCAACGAGATCACGCTCGACATCGAACCGCGTTCGGCCCTCGGCGTGGTGCTCACTGCGGCGGGCTATCCCGGCTCCTACCCCAAGGGCATGCCCATTTCCGGCATTGAAAGCGCCGAAGAACTGGACGACGTGCAGGTCTTTCAGGCGGGCACCCGTCGCGAAGGCGACCGCGTGCTCTCAAACGGCGGCCGCGTGCTCTGCGTGACCGCGCTCGGCAAGGACCTCAAGGACGCGCAGAAGCGCGCCTACGAAGGGCTCGACCGCCTGTCCATGGAGCACAGCCAGTTCCGCAGCGACATCGGCCTGAAGGGCCTGAAGCGCCTCGGCCTCGCCTGATCTTTGTTTTTTCGCGGGCGTCCCGGCAAGTCCGGGGCGTCCGCTTCCCCGACAAACGCTCAAGGATTTTCCCATGACTCAAGTCGCCATATTCATCGGCTCCGCTTCCGACGATCCCGTCGTCGGCGCCTGCGCCGACGTGCTGAAGAAACTCGGCATTTCCTACCGCTACACCATCACCTCGGCCCATCGCACCCCCGAACGCACCGTCGAGCTCATGAACGAACTCGAAGCCGACGGCTGCCAGGTCTATATCTGCGCCGCGGGCATGGCCGCCCATCTGGCCGGAGCCGTGGCCGCCCGCACCATCAAGCCCGTCATCGGCATTCCGGTGGCCGGTTCGCCCATCGGCGGCCTCGACGCCCTCTACGCCACGGTGCAGATGCCCTCCGGCTTCCCCGTGGCCACCGTGGCCCTGAACGGCGCCAAGAACGCCGCCTGGCTCGCCGCTGAAATCATTGCGCTGCACGACGAGCGCGTAGCCGGTCTCATCCGCGCCGAACGCGAAGGCTACAAGACTTCCATAAGCAAGGCCGCCGCCGAGCTGGAAGCCAAACATCAGGCCTGACCATATTTCGCGCGCCCGCCTGCGCGGCGCTCTCCCGGCTTTGCCTAAAGCCGTTCCGGCCTTGGCCGCGAACCGTTTTTAGCACGGCCACGTCCGCGATTCAGGTTCCGCACGCGAATTTCGGGCGGACACGACCGCCCCTCAGTTTTCCGACGCTCCTTCCCGGCTCGCCGGAAATGTCCTTTTACCGTACAGGAGAATGACCATGGACGCATCCATCAAACAGCTGGCCCGCGAACGCATGAAGGGCCATTGCCGCGTCTGCCCCCAGTGCGACGGCCGGGCCTGCGCCGGCGAAGTGCCCGGCATGGGCGGTCTCGGCACCGGTTCGTCCTTCCGCGCCAACGTGGAAGCGCTCGCGAACGTGAAACTCGCCATGCGCTGCCTCCACACCGCGGCCCAGCCCGACACCTCCACCGAAATTCTCGGCCTCAAGCTCGCGCTGCCTCTTCTTGCCGCTCCCATCGGCGGCGTGGCCTTCAACATGGGCGACGCCTCTCAGAACCCCGTGGACGAAGCCGCCTATGCCGAAGCCATCATCTGCGGCTCCAAGCAGGCGGGCATCATCGGCTGCGGCGGCGACGGCGTGGGCTCCCTCATTCCCGACTGCGCCTTTGCGGCCATCCGCAAGGCGGAAGGCTGGGGCATTCCCTTCATCAAGCCCTGGGAAGGCGACTTCCTCTGGAACAGACTGGAATCGGCCACGGCCACGGGCTGCCCGGTGGTGGGCATGGACGTGGACGCCGCAGGTCTTGTGACCCTGCGCCTTCAGGGCCGCCCCGTGTCTCCCAAGAGCGCGGAAGAGCTCGCGGAAATCGCCCGCTTCGTCCACGAACGCGGCGCGAAGTTCATGATTAAGGGCGTGATGACCGTGGCCGACGCGCGCGTGGCCATCGACGCCGGCGTGGACGCCCTGGTGGTTTCCAACCACGGCGGCCGCGTGCTCGACGGCACGCCCGGCAGCGCCTCCGTGCTTCCCGGCATTGCCGCAGCCGTAGGCGACAGAATTCCCGTTCTGGCCGACGGCGGCGTGCGTTCCGGCACCGACGTGCTCAAGATGCTGGCCCTCGGCGCCAGGGCCGTGCTCATCGGCCGTCCGTTCTCCGTGGCGGCCGTGGGCGGACAGACCGACGGCGTGGCCGCCTACGTGGCGGACATCAAGGGGCAGCTCACCTCGGCCATGGCCCTCACCGGCTGCGCCGACATCGCCTCCATCAGCTCCGACATTCTGGCCTGATCTTCCGGCCGGTCCGGTTCGCCGGACCGGCCATGCCGAAGACGCGCTTTCCCATAAGCCGCGCGGCTCCCCCTTTGCGGCAGACGCCGGCGAAGCGCGGTTTTCCGTCGTGGAGGAACGCGCGTCGCGGCAAAGGCCCTTCGCGCGTCTTTCGCGCCTTCCCATGTTACGCCGCAGGGCGCAACCTGCATTTCTCACCCCTTCCGCAGCCGCGCGGCCCCCGGAACCATCTCTCATGATACAAGGCACAGGATTCGATCTTGCGGCGCTGCCGCGCATCAGAACGCTGCTGGAGCGCTACGGCGAGCGCTTTCTCTGCCGCGTGCTCACGGAAAAGGAGCGCGAAGGCATGCCCGCCGTGCTCTCCGCCCGCACGGCCTACGTGGCCGGACGCTTCGCCGCCAAGGAAGCCGCGGTCAAGGCGCTCGGCACCGGCTTTGCGCAGGGCGTGGGCATGCACGACGTGGAAATTCTCTCCCTCGCCTCGGGCAGGCCGGAACTTTTTCTGCACGGCGAGGCGGCCGCAAAAGCCCGCGCCATGAACGTGCAGAAAACCCACGTGTCCATTTCCCACGAACGCGACATGGCAGGAGCCGTGGTCATTCTCGAATCCTGACCGAAAAAATTTTTGCCCTGACAGGCACTTTTCCGCCGAGGCCTTACCTTCGCCCTGCGGAGAATTTTCCGGAACGCGTCGGCCCGTCCGGCCGCAGACTGGAGGAAAAACAATGTTCGTTCCCGTTCCCACTCCGGAGGAAATGAGCCGCTGGGACGCCGCGGCCGCTTCTTCCGGCATTTCCGAAGAAACCCTCATGGAAAGCGCCGCGCGCGCCGCCATGGACTGCCTGCGCGAAGAGGCCGGAAAACGGCGTCTGTCTCCGGCCGGAGCCTCCGTGCTTCTGCTTGCGGGCGGCGGCAACAACGGCGGCGACGCCTTCTGCATGGCCCGTCATCTTCTGGACGCCGGAGCCGCGCCCGTGCTCGTGTGCGCGAAGGAGCCCGACGCCTATCACGGCGCGGCGCTGCACTGGCTGCGCGTGGCCATGAGCCTCGGCGTGCCCGTCGTGCCTGCCGACGACTGGGTGAAGGGCGACACCCGCGCGCCCGCAGCGCCCGACATCGTGGTGGACGCGCTGCTCGGCACCGGGTTTCACGGCGAACTGCGCGAGCGGGAGAAATCCTTTGTGGAAAAGCTGAACGCCCTTTCCGCGCCCTTTGTTCTTGCCGTGGACGTGCCTTCCGGGCTTTCCGCCCGCAACGGCCGTCCTTCGCCCACGGCCGTGCGCGCCCACGTCACGGTCACGTTTCAGGCGGCCAAACCCGGACTGCTGCTGCCCGAAGCGCAGAAGTTCACCGGAGATCTCATCGTGCGGCCCATAGGCATGCCGCGCGCCGTGCAGGAAGCCGATCCCCCGTCCTTCCGCACCTGGCTCTGCACGCGCCGCCTCGACAGAGGCGCGCCCTACACCGTGGAACACGGTCTTTCGCCCCGGCTTGAGGAAATCTTCAACACGCCCGCTGTGTCGGAAGGCCGCGGCCCTGCCCACAAGGGCGCGGCCGGAAGAGTGCTTGTGGCCGGAGGCTGCCCGTCCTACACCGGCGCTCCGTGCCTTTCCGCCTGGGCAGCCCTGCGCTCCGGCGCGGGACTCGTCATGCTGGCCGCTCCCGAACCCGTGCTCAACGCCGCACGCATTTCCATGCCCGCCCTGACGCTGCACGCGCTCTCAGGCAAGGCTCCGGACAACGCCTGGTGCGCCGAAGACGCGCAGACGCTGGCCGAAACCCTGCCCACCTTCGGAGCGCTGGTATTCGGCCCGGGACTCGGACGCAGCAGCGGGGCAGCGGACATGACCGAAGCGCTGCTTCAGCTTCCCCATCGCCCGCCCATGGTGATCGACGCCGACGCGCTCTTTGCCCTGGCGCAGCGGCCGAAGCTCCTTTCCCTGCTGCGCCCCTGCGACGTGCTCACCCCGCATCCGGGCGAAGCCGCCACGCTTCTCGGCACCGGCGTCCGCGACGTGCAGGCCGACCGCTTCGGCGCTCTTAGGAGCCTTGCCGCGCTCGCGCCCGCCGTGTGGGTGCTGAAGGGCGAAGGCACGCTCATCAGCGCGCCGAACGAGCCTTCCGTCATTTCTCCGTGGCAGGTGCCGCAGCTGGCCGTGGCCGGTTCCGGCGACGTGCTTGCCGGCGTCATCGGCGCGCTGCTCGCCCGAGGCCACGCGGCCCCGCTTGCCGCCACGCTCGGCGTGTGGCTGCACGCCCTTGCGGGGCTTCGCCTCGCCGGAGAATTTCCCCTGCGCGGCAACGGCCCGCACGACATTGCCAACATCCTGCCCCGAGTGCTCGGCTCGGCAGGCGAACCCAGCAGAGAAGAATCATGCCCATCCTTCTGAAATCCCCCGAAGACACCATGGAATTCGGCGCCATGCTCGCGCAGGCCATGCTCGACTCGCCCCTGCGCACCATCTACCTGTTCGCCGATCTCGGCGGAGGCAAGACCACCTTCACCCGCGGCTTTGCGGCGGCGCTGCCCGGCGGCGATCAGGCCGAAGTGGCCAGCCCCAGCTTCACCCTGTGCAACGTGTATCCCACAAGGCCGGAAGTGCTCCACGCCGACCTCTACCGCCTTTCCGAAAACGCCTCGCTCCCCGAAGAAATGGAAGAAATGCTCGACGAGGGCGACCCCTTCCTCATTCTCGAATGGCCGCAGTATCTGGCTCCCGAGCGCCGCGCCGCCGAGCGCCTCGACATTTATCTTGACCCCGTACAGGGCAACGACGCAAAAGCTCTGGACAAGACTGCGGAATCATGCCAGACTTTCCGGCTGGCAACGCTGAAAGCCCACGGCAATGCAGCCGACGCTCTTCTGCGGAATCTGAAGCCCCGGCTCGAACGGCGCTTTGCGCCTGCCGACAAGGCATAAGCGTGCCATATCCCTTTTTTTCAGGATGTCCTATGCGTATTCTTGTGCAGAAATTCGGAGGATCCTCCGTCGCCGACCTGGAGTGCATGAAAAAAGTGCGCACCAAAGTGCTTGCCGCACTTGAGGAAGGCTACAAGGTTGTGGTGGTTCTCTCCGCCCGCTACGGCCAGACCAACAGCCTGCTGGAAAGAGCCTATCAGTGGTCGGACGAACCCGATCCCGCAGAACTCGACGTTCTGCTCACCACCGGCGAACAGGAATCTGTGGCGCTGTTTTCCATGCTCCTGCGCGACGCAGGCGTGAAAGCCCGCTCCTTCCTCGGTTTTCAGGTGCCCGTCATTACCGACGACGCCTACGGCAACGCCCGCATTGACACCATCAATGCCGACGCCATCCGCGAAGCCTTCCAGACCTACGACGTCGTGGTCATGGCCGGCTTCCAGGGCCGCACGCCAGAAATGCGCCTCACTACGCTGGGCCGCGGAGGCTCGGACACCTCCGCCGTGGCCGTGGCCGCCGCTCTCGGCGACGAGACCCGCTGCGACATCTATACCGACGTGGACGGCGTATATACCACCGATCCGCGCATGTGCAAGGACGCCCACAAAATGGAACGCATCAGCTACGACGAAATGCTGGAAATGGCTTCCATGGGCGCCAAGGTTCTGCAAATCCGTTCCGTAGAAATCGCCGAAAAATATAATGTTCCCGTCCGGGTGCGTTCCACCTTCTCGAACGATCCGGGCACGCTGGTCACCAAGGAGGACATCATGATGGAGTCCGTGCTCGTTTCGGGCATCGCTTTTGATAAGGATCAAGCCAGAGTCACGCTCCGCGACGTACACGACAGACCCGGTTCGGCGGCCAGCATCTTCAGCCCGCTCGGCAAGGCCGGCATCGTGGTGGACATGATCATTCAGACCGCCAGCCGCGACGGCGTGACCGACATGGCCTTCACCGTGTCCCGCAAGGACCTCAAGCGCACCCTCGACGTGCTCCAGAAGGCCGAGCCCGCCTGCAGCAGCATCGAACACTCCTCCAACATCGCCAAGGTGTCCGTGGTGGGCGTGGGCATGCGCAATCACAGCGGCGCGGCCAGCCGCGCCTTCGACGCCCTGTACAAGGCCGGCATCAACCTCATCATGATCAGCACCTCGGAAGTGAAGATTTCCTGCCTGGTGGACGAGGCCGACCTCGAACTCGCGGTCAACGTTCTGCACAAGGAATTCGATCTGTAATCCGTCGGACTTAGGTCCGTTTCATATCATCACTGGGAAAGGGGAGCGCGCTCCCCTTTCTTGTTCCTTCCGCAGCAAAGCATACGACGAGGCCGTCATGACTCTGCATCTGCCCATTCCCGTCATCACCGTTCTGCTTCTCATAGGTTCCAACATCTTCATGACCTATGCCTGGTACGGACATCTGCGCCACCACTCCCTCACCTTCGTGGGAGCCATTCTCGTCAGCTGGGGCATCGCCTTCTTTGAATACTGCCTTCAGGTGCCCGCCAACCGCGTGGGCTACGGCTATTTTTCCGCCGCCGAGCTCAAGACCATTCAGGAAGTCATTTCCCTGACCATCTTCGGCATCTTCTCCACGCTCTATCTCGGCGAAAGCCTCACCTGGAATCACGCCATCGGCTTTGCGCTCATCGTGGCGGGAGCCTTCTTCGTGTTCAAGGGATAGAGGCGCGCCCCGTCTCCGGGCCAGCCCAGGACCGCATTCATGATCTGCCACGTCGCCCTCTGCACGCCGCCCTACGCCACGCTGAGCTATCTGACGCCTGAGGAGTTTCCGGACTTTCCCTGGCAGGCCGGACTGCGCGTGGCCGTACCGCTCGGCAACGGAGCCATCCGCGCGGGCGTCGTCACGGCCGTGTTCGCCGACGACGATCCGAACGCCCTCCGGGAAAGCGCCGCCGGTCAGCACAGCATGAAAAAAAGCGGCGACATCACGCTGCGCCCCCTGACGTGGCCTCTGGAACTGACGCCGCTGCTTCCGCGCGACTACATGGAAACCGTGGAACAGCTCGCCGCGCGTCAGTATTCCTCGCCCGGCCGCGTGCTCGGCAATCTTCTGCCGCAGGGGCTGAGAGTCACCGCGCGCATCCGCGTGCGGCAGTACCTGCCGGACGTGAACGGCAAAGGACAAAAGCCGAAACTCTTCGCCCTGCGCGACATCCCCGCCATGTCCGCCGCCGAACGCGCCGCGCTGGCGCAGGACTTCACGCACGGCCGGGCCGAACTTCTCATGCTGGCCGAAGACGCCGCCGACGGAGAACTCTGCGCGCTGGCCTGCGATCCGCCGTGGCCGGTACGTCCCAATGCCGTCAAGCAGCGCGAACTGCTCGACTGGCTGCTCAGAAACGGCACGGTGACGCGCAGAAAGCTGCGCGAAGCCCTGCCCGACAGCTCGCAGACGCTCACGGCGCTCGTGAAGAACAAGCTGGTGGAACTTCGCCCCGCAACGCCCGAAGAGGACGAGCCGGAACCGGAGGAGGCGCTGCTGCCGCCGCCAGAGCCGCCCTTCCAGCTCACGGAGGAGCAGCAGGCCGCGCTCAGGGAATACTGCGAGCAGATGGATGCCCTCGCCCGCGGAGAAAAGCGGCCCTTCGCGCATCTTCTTTTCGGCATCACGGGAAGCGGCAAGACGGCCGTGTATCTGGAACTCGCCCACGCCTGCCTTACGAGGGGCCGTTCCGCGCTTCTTCTCGCCCCGGAAGTGGCCATCGCCCTCAAACTGCGCAGAGACGCCGAACAGCGTTTTCCCGGCGCGCCCATTTTCTTCTATCACGGCTACCAGAGCCAGCAGCAGCGGGAACGCACCTTCCGCCGCCTCGCCGCGCGCAGGGAACCCTGCCTCGTCATCGGCACGCGTTCGGCGCTGTTTCTGCCCCTGCCGCCGCTGGGAGCCATCGTGCTCGACGAGGAACACGACGGCTCCTTCAAGCAGGAAGACCGTCTGCCCTATCAGGCCAAGGAAGTGGCCTGGGAAAGGGCGGGCAGGCATCGGGCGCTGCTGATTCTCGGTTCGGCCACGCCGGACATCAAAACCTTTCATGCGGCAAAGGAAGGGCTTTTTCCCATCTCCCGGCTGACGCACCGCACGGGCGGCGGCACGCTGCCCGCCATCGAGCTTGTGGACATCAAGAATCAGCCGGCCTCCAAACTGCTTTCCGACCGCGCCGTGGAGGCGCTGCGGGAAACCGTGCAGCGCGGCGAACAGGCCGTGGTGCTGCTCAACCGCCGAGGCTACGCGCCGCTCATGTACTGCCTGAACTGCGGCACCGTGGCCAAGTGCCCCAACTGCGACATAGCCCTCACCTATCACAAGAAGCGCGAACAGCTCGTGTGCCACTACTGCGGCCACACGCGCCCCTTTCCCTCGCCCTGCGAAAAATGCGGCGGCCTCAACTTTCTGCCCATGGGCGAAGGCACGGAAAAGCTGGAGGAAAGTCTGGCCGGAGAAGAGCTCGCCGGAGCCCTGCCGCCCGGCGGCCGCGTGCTCAGGCTCGACCGCGACAGCACGAGCCGCCCCGGACGCATGGAAGAAATTCTCGCCGCCTTCGCCCGGCAGGAAGCGCAGGTGCTGGTGGGCACGCAGATGCTCTCCAAGGGGCATCACTTTCCCAACGTCACGCTGGCCGTGGTGGCCGACGGCGACATGGGCCTGAACATGCCCGACTACCGCTCGGCCGAACGCACGTTTCAGCTTCTGGTGCAGTCCTCAGGACGCGCCGGACGCGGCGAAAAGCCCGGACGCGTGCTCATTCAGACCAGAGACGTCAATCACTACTGCTGGCAGTTCGTGAAAACCGGCGACTACGAGGGCTTCTACGAACACGAAATAGCCCTGCGCAAGCAGCGCCGCTACCCGCCTTTCATCAAGCTGGCGCTCATCCGTCTTTCCTACCCCTGGGACTGGAAGGAAGGACAAAGCCGCGTGAACGCCTTTGCCGCAGCTCTGCGCGCCCACGGCCGCGCTCTCGGCCTCACCGTGCTCGGCCCGGCTCCCGCGCCGCTGGCCCGCATTCAGGGCCGCATGCGCTTTCAGTGCCTCATGAAGGCCGATACCTGGCAGCACGTGCGTCAGGCCTACGCCATGGCCCTGCGCGACGTCGGCGCGCTGCCTCACGAGCTGCGCATCACGCTGGACCTCGACCCCGTGAACATGCTCTGAGGCAAAGCGCCCCGGGCACGGTGCGCTTTGCCTCCGCTGCATTGTCCGTTCCGAACCGCCGGCCCCGGCCTTCTGCCGGCGCTGCGCCGCATGAAAAAGGCATGAAAAAAGCCGGGCCGCCCGCCATGCGGAACGACTCCGGCCTTCATGACTCTCTGCGGAACATTCCGCAAACAAATTTAGAACTTGTACACATCCAGAGAAATGGCGGAGGCGGGCTGACCATCGTCGCCGGGGAACACGCGGGCGCGGACCTTGTCGCCCTTCTTCAGGTCGCCGATGCCCTTCTTGCTCTCCCAGGTGAAGATGTCGGCGTACACGTTTTCAACCAGCGTGTTGTCCGTCACCTTGATGGTGGAAGTGTCGCCCTGCTTGTCCTTGATGGTAAAGGTGCCGTTCTTGGCGTCCACGCTCTCCACCACGCCGCGTTCCACGACGAACAGCGGGAAGGTGACCACGATTTCCTCGCTGGGAGCCACGATCACGAAAGGCGTGTCGGCCACGGTCTGCTTGGCCTTGGACGCGGGAGCGGTATCGGCGGCAAGGGCCATTGCGGGAGCCAGAATGATACCACAGCAAAAACCGGTGAACAGAGTCTTGATGCGCATAAGTTCCTCACTTGTTAATCATTTGAGGAACGGCACGCCTCCGGTCACAAGAGCGTCATGCAGCAGATGGCGCAGCCTGTCCGCCATGGGACCGGGACGGCCGTCGCCTACGGGCTTGCCGTTGTAGTGCGTGACCGCCACGCACTCGCATGTAGTACCAAGTACCAGAATCTCGGAAGCCTGTTCCACTATTTCTTCTGTGATATCAGTGATAACTACGGGCATGAACGCCTTGGCGAGCTCCATGGCCCGGATGGACGTCGTGCCCGGAAGCGCATGCCGGAACTCGGGCATGAGCATGCGGCCCTGCCTGTCCACCAGCGCCACGTTGGCAATGGCCGCCTCGGCAAGAAAACCGTCTTCGTCGAAGGAAAAGGTGAGATCCACGCCCTTCTCGCGGGCTTCCTTCGCCATGAGCGCGTTGGCGAGATAGTTGGTGGACTTGATCTGCGCAAGCCATTCCTGCTTGGCCGGAACGGCACTTCTTGCCGCCGTCAGCCCCTTCTGCCAGAACGATTCCGGCAGCGGACGCCCCTTGGTGGCCACAATGTACAAACTGGGCTGCGGGCATTCGGCAGGATCCACGCCCAGCCCTCCGCAGCCGCGGCCGAGCAGCACCTTGAGCCCGCCGTACGGCGCACCGCCTTCCCGGGCCACGTCCAGCATGATGGAGCGCACCTCCTCCCACGGGCACGGAGGCTCAAGCTCCAGACGCGCGGCGGAATGCTTCATGCGTTCAAGATGGGCGTCGAGCTGCACGATGCGCCCTTCCAGAAACGTAAGGCTCTCAAAAATGGCGTCGCCGCGATGCACCATGTGATCGTCCAGAGGCACCAGCAGCAGACGGGCGTCCTTGCAGATCGCTCCCATGCGATGTTCGTAAAAGGCCGTGACGTTGGCCGCGCCCTCGCGCGGCAGCTCCATGAGTCTTGCCGTCCACCCGGCGGCATCGAGGACAGGAACAGACATGATATTCTCTCCAAGCTGGCCGAAACGGCCAGGATTTGCGTGCCCCGGAGACCGGAACAGCCGCGGGCACGCCACCGCTATAGCGCAAAAGACAGGGGGAGTACAGACAAGGCACTCTTGCCGCCCGCTCTTCAGATACGAAAAAAGGCCTGCCGAAGCAGGCCCTTCTTGCAGGGAACACCGCCCTTCAGACTACGCTTCTTCGCCGCCGTTGAGCTCCATGCGGAACTTGCGGGAAAGGCGGAACACCACCACTTTGCGCGGAGGCAGCGTGATGGATTCATCGGTCTGGGGGTTGCGTCCCTTGCGGGCGTTTTTGTCGTAGGCCTCGAACTTGCCGAAGCCGCTGATGAGAAGCGCGTCATCCTTCTTGATGGCCTGCTTCATGAGGGCAAGCAGATTTTCAACGATATTCTTCACTTCCGCACGGTTGCGGCCGAGATTCTTGTCATTGTACACCGCTTCCACAATGTCAGCCTTCGTCAGAGCCTTGTTCATGTTTTCCTCCTGCCATTTCCTTCCGGATACGGATTACTTTTCCAGGCACGCGGCCACCTTGTCAGCCATGGCCTGCATGGCTGCGGCGTCAGGATATTTCCCCTGCTCCCACACGCCGAGCCCGTCCCCGTCGAAACGGGGGATGATGTGCCAATGAATATGGAACATAGTCTGCCCTGCGGACAATCCGTTGTTCTGCATGACATTGAACCCCGAAGCTCCGGTGGCCTTCATGACGGCCGCACCGACCTTCTTCAGCGCCGCAAACACCGCAGGTGCAATATCACAGGAAACTTCAAGCATATCCTTGTAATGCGTCTTGGGTATCACCAGCGTATGACCGGGATGCACGGGCGACAAATCAAGAAACGCCAGAACGCAATCATCCTCGTACACCTTTGCGCAGGGAATCTCTCCCCTGGCAATAAGGCAGAAAATACATTTTTCTTCAGACATAACAGTACAGACCTCCAAAGTCTCTCCTGTATTTTTAACACGGGAGACACCTTGTCATCCTAAGCGCAAGCGATTAGAACATCAAGAGCTTTTCTGCCGAGGAAAAAAAATGTCACGTCTCCCTCAACCGTTGGGCCGCACCGGGTCCGGGCGCATCCTTTTCTTCACCGGAGCCCGCCAGAGCCGCTCCAGCCGCATCCTGCCGGTATTTCTCCCTTTTCTCGGCTGTCCCGGGCACTGCGTGTACTGCGCGCAGGACAAGCAGACCGGTCACACGGGCTCGGAAGGCCTGCGCGCCATTCTCGCCGAAGCCGCAAAAAACGCGGCTGAGCTCCCTCCCTGCGGGCCGCAGGAGCGCCGCGAGCTGGCTTTTTACGGCGGAACCTTCACGGCGCTGCCCGCTGCGGACCGCGCGTCCTGCTTTGAACTTCTCGACGCGCTGCGCCGCGAAGGCCGCATCCGCCTCGCCCGATGCTCCACCAGACCGGACGCCCTTTCGCCCGCCGTGCTGGACGAACTTCTGCGCCACGGCGTGGATCTCGTGGAGCTCGGCATACAGAGCTTCGAGAGCGAGGCCCTCGCGCTCTCCCGCCGCGGCTACGACCGCAGCGCCGCCCTCGCCGGATGCCGGGCCGTGACGGACGCCGGGCTCAGCCTCGGCATTCAGCTGCTTCCGGGCATGCCGGGAAGCACGCCCGACGTGTTTCTCGCCGACGTGCGCACGGCGCTTTCCCTTTCGCCCGCCTGCCTCCGCTTCTATCCCTGCCTCGTGCCCGAAGGCACAACGCTGGCGCGCTGGTTCCGCGAAGGCCGCTTTGCGCCGTGGACCGTGGAACAGACCGTGCGCACCCTGGGCGAAGCGCTGAACATGGCCTGGCAGGCGCAGGTTCCGGTCATCCGGCTGTCGGTAGCGCCGGAGAGCGCCTTCGACGCCGCGCTGCTCGCCGGCCCGCGGCATCCGGCCCTCGGCGCGCTCATTCAGGCCGAAGCGCTGCTTCGCGCCGCCGAAAACGCCGTGAAGGCCCTCGGCCGCGCGCCGGAAAGGCTCACGCTGCCGCAGTCGTGTCAGGGCTTCATGTACGGCGACAAAGGCGCGCTCAAGCCGCGCTGGCAGGCTCTCGGCCTCGGCCCGGAACGCATTGCCTTTGCGCGCGACGCCTCGGCCGCCGAGCTCATCTGACGCCTTTTGCCGCGCCGAAACCCCGCCGAGCCCCCGAAAAAGCCCGCAGGAACGGGCTAAATGCGTCTTTTGCGCCGCACGGGACTTGACGCTCCCCCCTTTTAACGTATGTTGCTTGACGACGGAGGAGGCGCATCCTCTCTTTGAAATTCCTACTTGTGAGCGAAATATGGGCAAGGATCTGATTATCGTGGAATCACCGGCCAAGGTGAAGACCATCAAGAAATTTCTGGGAAACAAATACATGGTGCAGGCCAGCGTAGGTCACATACGCGATCTGCCCACCAGAGAAATCGGCGTGGATGAAGCCCACGACTTTGCCCCGCACTACGAAATCATCAAGGGCAAGGAAAAGGTGGTGCGCGATCTGCAGGAAGCGGCCTCCAAGGCCGACACCGTGTACCTTGCGCCCGACCCGGACCGCGAAGGGGAAGCCATTGCCTGGCACATCGCCGAGGTCATCAAGAACAAGGCGAAGAACATCAAGCGCATTCAGTTCAACGAAATCACGGCCCGCGCCGTGAAGAACGCCCTGGAACACCCGCACGACATCAATCCCAATCTCTTCGACGCCCAGCAGGCCCGCCGCGTGCTCGACCGTCTCGTGGGCTACAAGATTTCGCCGCTGCTGTGGAAAACCGTGAAGCGCGGCATTTCCGCCGGACGCGTGCAGTCTGTGGCGCTGCGCCTCATCGTGGAACGCGAAGAGGAACGCCTCGCCTTCGTGCCCGAAGAATTCTGGACCTTCCGCGCGCTGCTTGCCGGAGCCACGCCTCCGCCGTTCAAGGCGGAGCTTGCCAAGATCGAAACGAACTTCGCCAAAAAGCTGAAGGAACTTTCCGGCTCCGACGAAAACAAGGATAAAAGCGCGCGCAAAATTCTCATCGCCAGCAAGGCCGCGGCCGACGCCCTCGAACAGGCCATGGCCGGTCAGCCCTTCGTGGTGACGCAGGTGGAGGAAAAGGAACGCTCGCGCAACCCGCTGCCGCCCTTCACCACGTCCACGCTCCAGCAGACGGCCAACCAGCGCATCGGCTTCACCTCCAAGCGCACCATGGCCACGGCGCAGCGGCTCTACGAAGGCATCGAGCTCGGCGAACGCGGCACCACGGCCCTCATCACCTACATGCGAACCGACTCCGTGCGCATTGCCGAAGAAGCGAAAAAAAGCGCCGCCGACTACATCGAACAGCGCTTCGGCAAGGACTACATGGCTCCCGGCGGCAAGGGCCGTTCCTTCAAGGGCAAGACCTCCGCGCAGGATGCTCACGAAGCCATCCGCCCCGTGGACATCACGCTGACGCCCCAGGACGTGAAGGAATTTCTCTCCTCCGATCAGTACCGCCTGTACAATCTCATCTGGTGCCGCTTCGTGGCCTCGCAGATGGCCGCGGCCACCTATCACGACACCGCCGTCAGCCTGACCTGCGGCCCGGGCCTGTGGAAGGCCAAGGGCGAACGCCTGCTCTTCCCCGGCTTTCTTGCGGTGATGCCGCGCTCCGCCGAGGAAGAGGAAGCCGCGCTTCCGGCCCTGCGCGAAGGCGAAACCGTCACGCTGCAGAAGCTCGAAAAGGAACAGAAGTTCACGCAGCCCGCCCCGCGCTACACCGAAGCTTCGCTGGTGCGCGAGCTGGAAGAGCGCGGCATAGGCCGTCCGTCCACCTACGCGACCATCATTTCCACCATTGAGGACCGTGAATACGTCCGCCTGGAAGACAAGCACTTCGCTCCCACGGATCTCGGCAAGGTGGTGTGCTCGCAGCTGCGCGACCACTTCGCCAAACTCATGGACGTGGGCTTCACCGCCGAGATGGAAAACAATCTCGACAAGGTGGCCGACGGCGAACTCGGCTGGGTGGATCTCATGAAGGGCTTTTCCAAGGACTTCAATCCCACGCTGGAAGCGGCCGCCAAGAACATGGCCCCCGTCAAGGGCGGACTCACCACCGACGTGCCCTGCCCCGAATGCGGCAAACCGCTGGTGGTGAAGTTCGGCAAGAGCGGCGAATTTCTGGCCTGCACGGGCTACCCCGAATGCCGCTACACCACCAACTTCACCCGCGACGAAAAGGGACACATCATTCCGCAGGAGCGCCCGAAGGAAGAACACAAGAAGATGGGCGTCTGCCCCAAGTGCGGCGGCGACGTGATTCTCAAGCAGTCGCGTACGGGCAGCCGCTTCCTGAGCTGCTCGCGCTACCCCGAATGCGACTACGCCGCGCCCTTCTCCACCGGCGTGGCCTGCCCCAAGTGCGGCAAGGGCATGCTGGTGGAAAAGAGCTCCCGCAAGGGCAAGCTGTTCTATTCCTGCGACCAGTACCCCAACTGCGACTACGCCGTGTGGGACTGGCCCGTGGCCGAACCCTGCCCCGAGTGCCATTCTCCCATTCTGGTCATCAAGACCACCCGCGCCCGCGGTCGTCATCTGGCCTGCCCCAATCCCAAGTGCCGGTACACCAGAGAGCTCGACGAGAATCAGAACTGATTCCGCCTTCCCGCAAGTCTCCGGGGGAAGCGCCCTTCAAGGGGTGCTTCCCCTTTCTTTTTTTCAGAGAGGCGAAACAGGCCCCCGGCCTTTTCCAAAAGCGACAAACGCCCCCACCCCCCCGCCGCGGAAAAGGCTTTTCCCCGCGCCCGGCGCGGGAGCCGCCCCGACATTGAATTCGCGCGTAGCGAACTGCCCAGAGCGGAGCATTCAATACGGGCTTTGTCGAAGCCGGTGCACACGGAGCAAACGCGCCGGGAACCATGTCGAG